>WGAI01000010.1 GCA_015489175.1 Caldifarciminota bacterium
CCCAACACGCTGAAACTCCCGCCGCCTGTAGCCACAAAGGCAATGAGAGACAGCAGAAAGCCCATGATAGATGCTATTCCTAAAGCCAGTGCGATCTTATCATGCCATTGGTAGCTTTGAGTTAATCTTTTCACGGTCGCAAATCCTTTTCGGGTTGTGAGAAGTTTCAAAAGTTGGGTAGGGATTTTAAAGTCAATCATCGATGTTACAAGTTTGAGCTGTGCCATTCCGCCGTGCTATGTGCCAATCGCCGTGGAGCCATCGACACTAATGAGCACACATAACGCTTTCTCTCAGCATTAAAATAGACCAGGACACCACAGGAGGCAGCAATGAAAGATCTAAAATTCATCGAGGCGCTTCTGCCTCAGCCCACACCAGTCCAGAGGCTCGATGCCTTTGCATCGTATCTTGGGGCAAATGTTGAACTTACAATAAAGCGTGATGATCTGACCGTCCTACCATTCGGCGGCAACAAGACAAGAAAGCTTGCCTACCTGCTGCACGATGCGCTCTCTCAGGGGGCTGAGATAGTGATGACGACCGGAGCGGTTCAGTCCAACCATTGCAGGCAGACAGCGGCCGCTGCACGCATGCTGGGATTCAAACCGATACTCGTTCTCGGTGGCGAACGCCCGAACACGCCTTCAGGCAACTACTTCGTGGATCTCCTGCTGGACGCTGAAATCCACTGGACGACTATGGAGGCGAGGCTTGAAACACTCAACCGACTGTATGAAGAACTCAAATCCGCAGGCAAGAAGCCGTATTTCATAACCTATGGAGGTTCGAACGCACTCGGTGCCGCTGCTTACGCATTCGCAATGAAAGAACTTATTGAGACCCAGAACTTTCATCCCGATGTTATCGTATTCGCATCGTCGAGCGGTGGGACACAGGCGGGACTTGTCGCAGGAGCGCGCCTTTTCGGTTACAAAGGCAGGATCATCGGCATAAGCGTTGACGAGCCCGAGGAAAAGTTGAAAGAAAAAGTCGCAAATCTGGCCACACAGGTCACGGAGCTGTTGGAAGCTCCCAGGGAGATAACGCCAGAAGAGGTCGATGTTATAGACACTTACGCAAAACCGGGCTACGGCGTGATGACGGAGAAGGAGAAAAACGCCATCCTGACATGCGCACGCGTGCAGGGATGCATTCTCGATCCGGTTTACACGGGTCGGGCTATGGCCGCGCTGATGGACATGCTAAAATCGGGATACTTCGATGATGGGACGAAGGTGTTGTTCTGGCACACGGGTGGCTCGCCTGCGATATTCGCCGAGAGATACAGCTCTGAGATTTTGAGGTAAATAAAAAGATGCGCCGCGGGGGAGTCGAACCCTCAACCCTCGGATTAAGAATCCGATGCTCTGCCAGTTGAGCTAGCGGCGCATCTAATGTTGGGTCAATATTGTAATTGCAGCAATCTGGACGGTCAAGCTCGATTGGGCTATTTGCACCAACCCTCGAGCCAGCGAGGTTGCCCATTTCTCGCCCATCACATGACGGATATCCTCTTTTAGCTCGCCAATTAACGGTTATCGTCCCAAAATCGCAGTAAAACAAGGACATGCGTCCATATCTCGTCGATCCATCGTCTCCGACCAATAAGTTTTGGGATAGGGGACACTAAACTTATGCCGTTGTCCCCAAGCTTTAAACGGCTCAGATCACAACCTCAGGCCAATCCCGATAAATACCTGCGGGTCAATTTCGTTGAAAGGCGCCTCATTCCTGAGCAGTATGTGCTCCGCTCCTCCCATTAAGTGCAGATTTTTGCCGATGGACATCAAGCTGAACTTGATGTAGAAGGCAAGGGCAACGCTGGTTAAACCGTCTTCTGTCCCATATTCATCATCCTGTCCCATAAAGTGGTAACGGGCAATGTAACGGAACACATCAAAACCCATGAGGAGATCGTCCGTGCCCATGCCAAGACGCAAAATTTTCGTAATCCCATAATCGGTGTAAGGCAGGAAATTCTGGGGCTCAGCAAAGTAGTAAATCCCTCGAATGAAATGCAGCCTCAGGCCAACGCCGTATCTGTGAGGGATTGAATACCAATCGGACTGTGTCAGAGGAAAAGTCGCATACTCGACATCTCCGATTACCTGAAAAGACCTGTTACCAATCGCCACGCTGAACTCTGCGGGATACGAGTTTATGGGCTCACGGTTGAACAGATCCCTCGCTGAGACCTTCACAAACCCTTCCACATTCAAAATGCCATGTAAATCGCCCACCAGAGCTAAAAGCAATCCCATAACAGCATACCTCATAATGCACCTCCTTTCCTCACAGTTTCCGCTGAAATGTTAAATTTCGGCCTGAAGGCTGTCAATGCAATGAGATATCGATACGATTTAACGGGCAGGCATTGCGGAAGGGGCAGGGCGCGAGCGGCCCCACCCCATCCAATTTCAACGCGAGACGATTACTCTGGTGTTCGCCTTTCCGAAAGGCGTCGATACCACGATGAAATACACGCCACTCCGAAGTTCAGCTCTCAGTTTCACATCGTGATAGCCAGCCTCGAAATGTCTCGTTACGTGCCAGATGCGCCTTCCGGTGATGTCATAGATTGCGAATTTCGCATCACATGCCGACGGAATGGCGAGCTTCAGCCCGATGACGCCGTCCCTGACAGGGTTCCGCGCCACTCCAAGCAGCTCGAACTCAGACGGAATTTGTCCTCGTGACTCCTCGATCAGCGTCACAGTGAAGCCTACAGTGTCGCTCGTTGCGACATTTGCAGGTTCAGCGTTGTCCGCAGCCCTCACGAAATAGCTCACAGTGTGGTTTGCGGAATCGCCAAGCGCAGGGATTTCACCGCTCCACACTCCACCGCTCAGGCTCATTGCAACCGAATCGAACGGCGAGCCATCGACTGACCAGAACAGCCATGCCGAATCGGCGCCGCTCAGGTTATCCGAAATCCACGCATCCACATCGAACGGGCCAAAGAACCAGCTTGTGTCGCCCAAAACGGTCATGGAATCGACCGACGGCGGCGTGATGTCAATCCCGAACGAATCGATCGGCGACCAATTGGATGCGTTTCCGGCCTCGTCGAACGCCATGACATGCCACTCGTATCTCCCCTCGCCCAGCTCGACCGCCATCGCATTCGTGTCAACCGTGTCAATGAGCACCGTAGAGCCGCCCGAAAGCACCTCAACGACATAGTGAACCGGTGCTGGTTTGGCCCCCAACTCGAACTCTCTCCCGACAGAGAGGATGCCCGCACCACTTCCGTGCGAGATGCCCGGCTTATTGCTGAGGGCCGAGACAGCCATCCTGCCGTAGAACTTGCCTTTGTTGTAGAGGGTTACCGAGCTCCACTGAAGCTGGAGAACCGTGTCGCTCAGCCAGATTCCGCCTACGGGCAAGAGCAACGCGGGCACAGAAGGCGCATGTGCATCGACCACAAACATGCCCGCCTCGCTGAAATCGCCTTCAAGCCCGTCGGATGTAACCGCTTTCACTCTCCACCAGTAAATCGTATCCGCAAGCGGCTGTTCAAGCGTGTAACCCGTATCTCCTATGTTGCTGATTTCGATTAGGTTCGAGCTGAACGCAGAATCCAGAGCTATCTGGAGCACGAATGTGCCCTCGAATCCGCCCTCGATCGACCACACGAATGTCGGCATGGAGTCGGTCACAAACACGGAGTCAATCGGTGAGATCAGCTCAGGCGCAGGCGGCCTCAATCCAAACCTGACGGGAACCTCCACCATCGGATTTGCACTGTCGTTGCTCGCAATCTCAAGCGTCGCAATGTGATAGCCGAAACTCAAGCCCGCGGAATTCATCGCAATCTCCACCATCGTCGAGTCACCCTCTGGCACCGTGTCGCAGGCAATTGAGACATAGAGCCATCCGGTGTCGGGTTTTGCATCGCCCAGAAACGCATCAGGATGAGACTTTTCGCCGTAATCCACGGCGATGTTGAAGATCAGGTCAGCGCTTCCGGTGTTCCGCACGATGAGTGTCTCGGAAACGGTAACAGCCGAATCCACAACAACATCGAACTGTTCAGGCAAAGCGACAATCTCAGGCGTGTTCACGAAAACGCGGG
>WGAI01000011.1 GCA_015489175.1 Caldifarciminota bacterium
GAATCCACTTGCCCGTAATACACGGAAGGGGCTCGGCTATGTCAATGGCAGAACGAAGATTGAAAGATTTAAGCGAATATCGCTTTTCCCATGCCCACTTCCATGTGCCTCCTCTCCCTTTCCCGCTAAATTTTCCCTTTACCTGTTTCATAGCTCACCAGCTACTTTACGACTAAGCGACGATATTTTAACGCATTACCGCCGTTTAATAAAGGGCTTATTACCTCGCCTATCGACCCCGAAATTACGATTTGCCTTATACTTTCCACCCAAAAGTGACCTTAAGGGTGATGATTATGCGAAAATTTTATGTTAGGACATACGGCTGTCAGATGAATGTTTACGACTCGCGTCTTATCACGCAGCTTTTGATCGACAAAGGCTATGAACAGGCGGAAAGCGAGCTCGTTGCCGATGTCGTCGTCCTCAACACATGTGCTGTCAGACGGAAGGCGGAAGTGAAAGCTGTTGATCACGCTCGATTTCTGAGGCACAAGGGCAAATTTGTGATCTTCGTCGGCTGTGTGGCTCGCGAACGCGGGGATCAGCTTCTCAGGGATGGCAGCGCTGACGCCGTCCTCGCACACAGGGCCTACAGCAAAATACCTGACATCATAGAGAAATCTCAAAGTGTTGTGGACATTTCCCTGAACGGAAAGCTTCTTGAGTTCACCGATGTGGTTTTCAGGCGGGCGAAATCGGGTTTTTCCGAGTTCGTAACCATCATGGAGGGCTGCGATAACTTCTGCTCATACTGCATCGTGCCGTTCACCAGAGGGCGTGAGGTCTCAAGGCCGGCAGACGACATCGTGAAAGAGATACATCATCTTGAAAAACAGGGTGTTATTGAGGTTACTCTGCTCGGTCAGAATGTGAATTCATATTTTGATGGCAGAATGGATTTCGCCGAACTGCTGGACTATGTTGCATCCAACTCATCAGTTTACCGGATTCGATACACGACTTTGAACCCACGCGATGTGTCGATCAAGATGTTGAGGGTCGTTGCGTCTCACCTGCCCAGACTCACTGACTGGCTTCATCTGCCGCTTCAATCGGGCTCAACGAAGGTGCTCCGAGACATGAGACGAGGATACACAAAAGAGGAGTTCATAGAGATGATTCAAAATGTCCGCAAGATATTGCCTGAAGCTGTTATAACCACCGACATAATGGTGGGTTTCCCGACGGAAACGGAGGAGGATTTCCTTGATACGCTCGATGTAGTGCGTAAGGTTGAGTTTGATCACGCTTTCACATTCATCTACTCGCCCCGTCCAAAGACGAGGGCAGCGATGTGGCCGGATTTACCTTACGAGGTGAAATCCGCAAGGCTCAGAAAACTCATCGATGAGGTAGATCGAATTGCGCGGCAGAAGCGCGAGCGTATGGTCGGCAGAGTGTTTGAGGTGCTCGTGGAAAGGCCAAGCGACAAAGATCCGTCTTTGCCAATGGCAAGGACAAGGGGTTACCTTCCGGTTGTGCTGGACAGGTGGATACCAATCGAAGAAATCGTAAAGGTGAAGATAACCGAAATAAAAGGCCTGACCCCACTCGGCAAGGTCATAAAACAATGAGGGCAAACCGCGGTTGACGGCTCACCCTCATGTTTTAAGAGGTGTTTTGAAATAGTCGGATTAGAATTTGTAGGGCAGCATGATTTTCAGCCTTCTGAGGTCGGTCTTATCGACGATTGCCGGCTGGCGTAAAACCCTCTTTCTCTTACGGGTTTTCTTCGACAGGATATGTCCGTGATACGCCTTTCTGCGTATCACCTTACCGCTACCGGTAACCTTAAATCTTTTAGCTGCCGCTCTTTTCGTTTTCATTTTGGGCATAATAAATCCCTCCTATTCGGCTTACGATGATCTGATTGTGGGGCAAAATTATAAAGCAACATCCTGAAGCCCGCTATTGCCATAACCGTTCGTCAACAAAGGGGGAAAGTCAAAGTAAATGGCTAACAGCAGCCGTTTTCTCTGAAATTTGAGCCTGTCGGAGGATAATGGATGGGTTTTCTAACGAGCATCCTCAGCAAAGTTTGGAAATTCATTGTTGAACAGTAGAAAAATATCACTGTTGAGATTATCGCTGAAACTTTTTTGAAGATTTTGCCTATTCTGATCATCATCTTTATCCGTCCTATCTGGCGCCGTTTTCTGAGGCCTTCTTTTATGTTCCTCTCCGAAATCTTGCAGTAATTTTTGATAAGGTTGAGCCTGAGCGTCTCGCTCCGTTCTTTGCAAACTTCTACGACAGGCTCTTTGAGCAAAAACTACATGAAAGGAACGCCCACAAACTTATAGAGTTACACCGAATTGTTAGCAAAACGATAAACGAGATTGAGACCGCACTCGTCTGGGATTACAGCAAGTCGGTCAAAAGATGGATCAACCGAATTGAATTCAAAATCCAAAAGATAGACATAGACATCGATGCGGTTATCGGCGGAGGCGGAGACCTTCGAGCAGAGCTTGAAAGGGTGGTCATCGACGAATGGTTCAAAATCCCAGAAGGCACTTCGAGAGGCGTTGCCGAATACATCGAAAGCAGATTCCCGGGACTTTTCTGGAAGAATCTTGAGATGAGCGCAATTTTCTCAAGGTGGATGTCTCGGAAGCCGCTTGAGTCGGGCGGAGGCGCCATAAAGAAAGCAGGAGATGTCGTCATCCACTACGCTCCGGGATGGACTCCGACTGCTCTATGGATGGCTCAGGAACGGTGAAAAGGAGGTCATGGTCATCGAAGCGATCGGGCGGCACGGGCAAAACCATGCTCACCTACCACTGGCTTGCTAACAATGTGCTGGCCGAAGGGCTACAGATCCGCCCGAATGTGAGGGACAAGATCGGAATCGAGAAGGTCTTCTGGTGATCGATCTACGAGTCGATGGTAACATTCAAAAGGTTTTTGATGGATGTCCTTAAAACGAACGGTGTTGATGCAACTGAACTGGCAGGTAAGGTTGACGAAATGGTCGATAAGGTCGTGGATCTGTGCCGAAGGGAAAAGATGCTCTTTGTGCTTGACGGGTTTGAGCGGATGCTCGTTGTATAAACCGTATGGACCCCGCCTATCCTGGCGACGAAGCGGCCGATGAGTCCCGGAAAGCAAGGAGGATCTATGACACTCAGGTTTAGAGATTTGTTGAATTGTTCCTTGACGAGGCTAACCGCTCAAAGCTGATTTTGACGACAAGGTTTATGCCTTCGGGCAGGATTGAACTGTCAAGAGGCGCAGTTGAACACATCGGACTCAAGGGGCTTTACCGTGAGAATGCAATTGCGACGCTCCGTGAGGTGCTGCCCGATGCGCCAAAGGCTGAACTCATGGCAATACTCGAAAGGATCGGGAACTATGAGCATGGCTACCACCTGCTTACAATCGCCCTTGTGGTAGGTGGACTTGAAGTTGTCCCCGAAAACGAGCGGCTCAATGAGGCTAAGAAACTCGTTGATTCACTGATAGCCGATGAGGGATCGTTCCGAAAGAAGATGGAGGTGCGAGGGATAACGATTTCTGAATCCGGGCGTCATGCGAGGGAGAGAAACCACATCCTGCATTACCGTTACGGATCGATGCCGGAGGTGCTCAGGGTGTTAGACTCTCGACTTGCGGAACTCGAACTCGTTCGGCTCGGCCTGCTTGAACCTCAGTTGACCCACTGGGGCGAGGTGACATCAAAACGAAAATCGAAATCCAGATCGCTGAATCAAGCGGATTTGACGGCCGCAATCGGGCATCTGCGCAAGGCCGCTGAGTTCGGGATCGACAGGGACATTTGGGAGAAGGAGCTGTCGGAATCCGAGCGTGAGAGGATACGGAACTGCGAAATTCCGTGCGATGAGCTGTCTAAGGGGTTGACATACATCTATCTCGGCGCCTGCCGCAGAACACACTCGCTGATGAAAATCTGCCGGTCATGAACTCCCGAAGTCTTCATCATGCCCGTTCTCGCCGATGTCTGAACCGTGCGTGTCAGCTTTCCTATTTTTCCTTGACATCAAAGTTTTATGTGGATTATCCTTGAACCTTGAAAGTTATGGTGTCTCAACGGAAACAGCATTATCAATTGCCTATCAACGGGGGGATTTTTAATCTTAAAAACCAGGATGCAAACAAAGGAGTTTGCCTATGATTGAGATAAGGATACATGGGCGAGGCGGCCAGGGATCCGTTGTAGCTTCCAAGATCCTTGCTGATGCCGCCTTCAGGGACGGCATGTATGTGCAGTCGTTCCCACAATACGGTGTTGAACGAAGAGGAGCGCCTGTCACAGCGTTCAATCGCATGGGCAGTCCTGACGAGATTTTTGTTCGATCACAGATATACGAACCTGACCATGTGGTCGTGCTCGATCCGACCCTGCTCCTCACAGTAGATGTGTTGAAAGGGCTGAAAAAGGGTGGCTGGGTGATTATAAATTCGCCAAGAGACCCTGAGGATTTCTACAAGGACTTCAACTTCCCGCGCGATTACAAAGTCGCCACAGTGGATGCGTCCGATATAGCCGTCAAGTGGGGCCTGGGCTCGAAGACGCAGCCCATTGTCAACACGGCTATCCTCGGCGCTCTCTCGAAGGTGACCGGCATAGTGACGCTCGAATCCCTCAAAGAGGCTATAAAGGAAAATGCACCTGTGAAAAAAGAGGAAAATGTCAACGCCGCAGTCGAGGCGTATGAATCTGTCAAGATGATTCAGGAGGTGTCATAATGGCTGACAACAAACTGCCTCCATCCGTGTATCCACCAGATGAAGAAGGGAAAGAGCCGCTCGTTTTCAAGCATGTTGACGACTATCCGGAGGTGCCGGTAACGCTCACCACGATGAAGTTCAACAAGACCGGTGCATGGCGAAATGTGCGGCCGGTTATCACCGACCACAAAGTCGGGCCGTGCGTTGGGCCGTGTCCCATGTGGGTGCTGATTCCAAAGTTCATGGATCTCGTTGTTCAGGAACGGCTCGAAGACGCAGCCCGTGTGATACTTGAGCGCAACCCGTTCCCATCGATAACAGGTAGAATTTGTCCGGCACCCTGTGAGAAACCGTGTAACCGCAGGAAGCTTGACGAACCGGTCGCAATCAGGTCGGTCGAACGCTTCCTCGGCGATCTCGGCGTGATAGAGGAACCCGGTGAACCCACCGGCAAGAAGGTCGCCATCGTCGGCTCGAACATCGCTGGCCTTGCAGCCGCTTATTACCTGCGCAGATGGGGTCATGAAGTGACTGTCTTTGAAAGCGGCAATGTGATATGCGAGCACCTGCGCGGGAGAGAGGATCTGCCTGAAGAGGTGCTTGAGCGTGAGATCGAAAAGGTCAAGACTATGGGCGCTGAGATAATCACGAATGCGGCCGATCCTGACCTGAGCGGCTTTGACGCCGTCCTCTATGCGATGACCGAAGTCCCGAAAGATGCCGATAAGACGACAGGCGTGACCGATGACCCCCGCATATTCAAGGCCGGACACACCGAGCCCGTAAGGTCGATGGGAGCCGCTAAAAAGGCTGCGCTCTCGGTGCACCAGTATCTCACCGGTCAGGAGATCAAGCCGGAACCCCGTCCGTCGGGCGTTGTTACCCCAAGTCAGGTCAATTATTTCCACTTCCCGCTTGCCTCAAGGACGAAAAACGAGGACATGTCCAAGGAAGAGGCAATCTATGAGGCAAATCGCTGCTTCTCATGCGGAAACTGCAACTCGTGCGGAAACTGCTGGGTTTACTGCCCTGACAATGCCATTCAGTGGGTCAACGATCTGCCAGTGGTCAATTACGATTACTGTAAGGGATGCGGAGTTTGCGTCGTTGAGTGTCCTCGCGGAGTGATTGACCTTGAACCTGAGTGGAAGTAAGGAGGAGAGCAATGAGTTTCAAAAAAGTTACAACCGGTAACCATGCGGTTTCATACGCCGTGTGGTCTTCAAGGGTTCAGATCATATCAGCTTATCCGATAACCCCACAGACACAGATCGTTGAGCTTCTGTCCGAGATAGTCGCTGAGGGCAAACTTCAGGCGAAATTCATCACTGTCGAGTCCGAGCACTCTGCAATGGCGGCATGCATAGGAGCATCGGCAACAGGCGCAAGGGCTTTCACGGCGACATCGGCTCAGGGACTTGCCCTCATGCACGAGATGTTGCACTGGGCCGCTGGCGCAAGGCTGCCGATCGTCATGGCAAATGTTAACCGCGCAATGGCGCCGCCGTGGTCGGTCTGGACGGATCAGAACGACTCCCTGTCTCAGCTGACAACGGGCTGGATGCAGATCTACAACGAATCCAATCAGGAAGTCTATGATTCCGTAATCATCGGTTACAAGGTCGCCGAACAGGTTCACCTCCCACTCATGACGGTGCTCGATGCGTTTATCCTTTCTCATACATCTGAACCAGTGGAAATTCACACCCAGGAAGAGGTCGATGAGTATCTTCCGCCTTATGATCCCGGCGAGTATTATACGATAAAAACCGAAGATCCAAGAGGTTATGGCCTTCTGACAATGCCGTCCGATTATTACGAGTTCCGATACAAGGTGCAGAGGGCACACGAGCGCGCAATTGAGGTGTTCAAAAAGGAATTCAAGAATTTTGAAGAGGTCTTCGGCAGAAAACACTGGTTCTTTGAAGAGTTCATGATGGATGACGCCGACTATGTAATCGTCACTTCAGGCTCGCTGTCTTCCGATGTGAAATATGCGGTTGCCAAATTGCGCAAGGAGAAAGGACTTAAGGTTGGCGTGCTGAAGATGCGTGTTGTCAGGCCTTACCCGTTCGAAGAGGTGCGCAAGGTGTTGGGTGACAGGAAGAAAATTGCCGTCATCGACAGAAATATCGGATTTGGTTATCATGGGGTGTTCTACGAGGAGCTGAAATCGGCGCTTTATCCGCTTGAGAAACGACCGCCTGTCTTCGGCTACATTATCGGAATTGGAGGGCGCGATGTCACACCTGCTGATATCGAGGACATAATCGACGATATGTTGAAACGGGATGAAATGACCGAAATCATCTGGAAGGGGGTAAGGTTATGAGCGAGAAGAAAACAAGAAGGATCTGGGATGTTCCAGATGACGAGAATTTTTATTACGGGCACACCGCCTGTCAGGGTTGTGGTGGCGCCCTTGCGATGAGACTTGCGCTCAAAGCGCTCGGCACCGATGTGGCTGTCACAATACCGGCATGCTGCTGGACGATCATCGCTGGTGGTTTTCCGGGCCACGCCCTGAAGGTGCCGGTCTTTCACACGGCATTTGAGACGGCTGCCATCGTTGCGGCTGGAATAAAAGGTGGACTTGAGGTAACAGGCAGGAAATCGACTATCTCGCTTGCGTGGGCGGGCGACGGCGGAACCTTTGATATAGGCCTTCAGGCGCTGTCTGGCGCCGCAGAGCGCGGCGAGGACATAATTTACGCCGTTTACGACAACGAGGCATACATGAACACGGGCATTCAGAGGTCGAGTGCGACGCCTCCCGGCGCGTGGACGACTACAACGCCGGCAAAACGGCCCAATCCACGCCCTAAGAAGAACCTGATGGAGATCATGGCCGCCCACAAGGTGCCTTATGCCGCAACGGCCACGCCCGCTTACCCCGAGGATTTGATTCGTAAGTTCCGCAAAGCCAAAGAGATGGCTGGACAGGGGCTCAGGTTCATCCACATCCTTGCCCCGTGCCCACCGGGCTGGAAAATGGCGTCCGACTACTCCGTCCATTCGGCAAGGCTCGCAGTCGAATCGCGCGTTTTCCCGCTCTACGAAATCGAGGATGGCGGTAGAAAATACACGATAAACTACTGGCCCAAAGGCATTCCGATAGAGGAATACCTCAAAATTCAGGGCAGATTCAGGCACCTGTTTAAGCCGGGCGGCGAGAAATGGCTTGAGGCATTCAAGGAATTCGTCGAGGAGAACTGGAACCAGCTCGTTGAGAAACATAAGCTAACTCACGGCACGACCGACAACATACCTCGCGGCTATTACAAGTAATCCATTGTGTAAGCGAAAGATAGGCCGCCTCGCTTTAGCGAGGCGGCCTTCAGCTTGATATAACCGACATGAATGTGCTCAGGATCGCCGCCGATGTCCTCAGTTTGCCTTATAGGATGGGGTTTGAGATATGGAAGTTTATCGCGCTCAGGCGCAAGAGACCACACATCCCTGCCTACACCATAACCGTTGGGAATCTCACGCTCGGCGGAAGCGGCAAATCGCCTTTCGTGATCGAGCTCGGCCGCGAACTCATGGAAAGAGGCATCAAATTCGCCGTCCTTTCTCGGGGTTACAGGCGGAGATCGAAGGGATTGCAGGCCGTTCCTCCAAATTCCGCAGTCGATCCCATAATTGTGGGAGATGAACCTGCTCTCATTTTCAGAAAATTGGGCGGAAAAGTGCCCGTAATCGCCGATCGGGATCGTTTGAGGGGTGGGCGATACGCCGTGGAACAGTTTGATGTCGAGGCCGTTATACTCGACGACGGTTTTCAATACCTCAGGATACTGCACGATTATCTCATTCTGCTCGTGAATGTTGAAGACTTGAACGGAGGACCGCTTTTGCCGTTTGGCAGGTTCAGGGAGCCACTTTCCGCTATGAAGCGCGCCGACCTGATAGTTATCAACTATCGGGACAGGGAGTTCGATGACCGGGAATTCAATTTCGGGATAACTCCCTACATACGAATGCGTTATGAGATAAAGGTGCCCGTGCCTCCAGGGACGCACGCTTTCGTTTTTGCAGGGATTGCAAGGCCTTCCGAGTTCTTGAACATGCTCCGAAAAAATGGAGTTGAGGTTGTGGGGCATAAGTTTTTCATGGACCACAAATGGTATTCCGATAAGGACATCTCGAAAATCCTCAAAAGGGCCCGTGACAAGGGGGCCGATGTCGTTTTAACCACGGAAAAGGATTTCATCAGGTTGAAATCCGCTCCTGATATGATCAAGCCCGTTGAGCTTGAGACGCACATTGAGAGGATAGACCACATCGCATCCATTCTGGCGTCGAAGATTGTGTCCTTCCGCCGAATTTCATGAGGTTTTGATTGGGTTGAAGAGAAAAAGAGATTTGGGGCTGGAGGACTTCCCTCCAGCCCCCTTGTTTTTAAGATAACAAGCCAGACAAATAAGACCACAAGTCGTGTAACAGGGAAAGAACCTCATGGAGGAGTGGGTGTAGCAGTAGGCTCAAGGTAAATTTAACAGCTTCCTTGAGGGCAATCCGTGCCAACATTGGAAGCAAGAACTTAAAGAATAATGACTTTAGATTGAAATCTCTGCCAAATATCCGATTTTTGAGAACAACGAGATTAGCAAAGAGCTTATCTGCTAAACCGATAAGCAATCTAATTGCGTCTTTGAAAAGGGAGAAGACGATCTTAAAATGAATCCTACTGAGGCGCTTCCTTAGCGCCTCCGCCCTATTTTGGGAATTTTTAAATATATTCATAGTCAACATAATGCCATTTTATAAATAGTCCACGCGTTTTTAAACTTTACTTAGGGCAAAGATCAGTGCCAGAAGTTACATGCTCATTCAAAATTTGTCAATGTTTTTAAGAGAAATGATGCGAAAATCCCTCTCGAAGCGTGAAAAAACGGCTGCCTGAATTAAATCGCAAACTTCTGGCTTATAATTTAGCCATCATGAACAAATGGACTCAAAGGGAACTCATAATGGTTGCTGTGGTTGGTGTGACCGTCGCCATATTCTGGATGACATGGACATTGGTGTATGAGGCAATATCGTCGATTCTGCGCCCGTTCGCCCTGAATTATCTGCTGGCCGGGGTGTGGTATCTCGGAGGCACGCTCTCGGTTTACATAGTCAGGAAACCCGGTGCAGCCATATTTGGAGAGCTGACAGCTGCCGCCGTAGAGATGACACTCACACACTGGGGTTTCATCGCACTCCTGTGGGGGCTCGTTCAAGGCATGGCCGTTGAGTTCGTGTTTTTCCTTCTCGGATACCGCGAGTGGGGTAGAATGCCGTTTCTGGTTGCCGGAGCTCTGGCCGGCGTTGCAGCTTTTGCTCTTGACTACTTCTTTTACAGCTATCAAAATCTGGCCAATTGGTATATCATAGCCGGAATTGTGAATTCGGCAATCGGTGGGGCTATTGGAAGCGGCCTTTTAGCCGTCCTTATCGGAAAGGCGCTGGAGTCCACCGGCGCACTTGATACCGTTAAAACAGGGAGGAAATGAACATGTGGACGATGATTTTATTGGCTACATTATCAAGCGAATCGATATCTCCAATAGATATTGCGCTCGAAAGACTTAAATCGTTCGGTCTGTCTGACTCGGACACGGCCATCGTGATCGTTGTATCGGAACAGATGCTCTATTTGACGAAAGGCGACGGCGAAATCTTGCGCGCCTACCCCGTATCGACCTCCAAATTCGGCATAGGGAACGAATCCGGGAGCTACAAAACGCCTTACGGCGCTCACAGGATATGGTGCAAAGTAGGTGACGGTGCGCTTTTCGGCGAGATAATCAGGCGGAGGAAGCCGACAGGGCGGATAGCACATATACGCAAGGATACACTTGAGAGCGGACACGATTACATAACGACACGCGAGATGTGCCTCGAAGGACTTGAGGAAGGGGTCAATAAGGGCGACCATGTTGACTCGAAGAACAGGGCGATCTACATCCACGGGACAGCCGACGAAGGGAGAATTGGAAGGCCGGCATCATACGGCTGCATCAGGATGAGGAACAAGGATGTCATAGACCTCTACAACCTCGTCCATGTGGGCACTCTGGTCTATATAATTGACGACACTAAACTTAAACCCTGATAGATACAAGGCGGACATCATGGGTAGCCCGAGAATAAGGATCGGAATAATTCAGGATAAGCCATTTATAAGCTTTCGACCACTTTCAAAGGCCTTGCTGAAGGCTTTGAACGGCTACTTTGAGCGGGAGCTCTCCCCTTCCGAGACGGTTCATGTCTATTCAAACGAGCCGCCGGAGCCGGGCAGATGGCTGCTTTTCCTGAAAGAATTTTCGGCAGAAAGAGAGGCGAGAAAGCTTGTTGACGACCTTTTGAAGGCGGGATATTACGCAGGCGTGAGGCTTGTCGGTAAGGAAGTTAAACATAAGGGCAAAGTCATATCCGACAACCGCGCATTCTGGGTTTTTGTGGAGGCGGATAACGAAATCGACGGACTGAGAAAGAAGGAATACTTTGAGAGTCAGGGCTTTATGCCGTGGCTCAGGTTTGAACAATTTTACAAACCGCGCGGCAAACTGCTGGTCAAAGGCGATGACTGGGAGAAAGAAGTTGAGACAGGCGTGAAGGTTATCCCTCTGGTAGATAACGGACTTATCGAGGTTGATGGAGTGATCGTTGGCATCGGTTTCCACTGGCAGCATGAAGAGCCGCAAACATTTCGTGGTATGATGGAGTTTTTGGTCGGGAAAAAGGGCGGCGTCACGGCAGTCAACGATGTAACTGTTGACGAGTATCTGTTCAGCGTTAATTCGTCGGAGATGGTCAATGCCATGCATATCGAACTGCTTAAAGCTCAAACTGTTGTCGCGCGCGGAACCGTCTTTGCCACGATCGGACGACACCATTACGACGACCCGTTTGACCTGTGTGCTGACGACCACTGTCAGGTCTATCGTGGAACGACAAGGGAAAGGGAGAACTCCATCAAAGCAGTTGTGGAAACGGACGGAGAGGTTTTGACATACAACGGAGAAGTCTGCGACACGAGGTTTGCGAAGGTGTGCGGCGGCATATCCGAATCCTATGAATCCGTGTGGGGAGAGAAACATGTCCCCTATCTGGTGCCCATAATCGATGCCCCTGAAAGCGTTGAGGTGCCGTTCCCGGCGAATACCGAGGAGAAGGCGCGGGAATTCATAAACTCTAAGCCAGAAGCGTTCTGCAATCTCGATTCGGATGATATCCCACTTTACATCGGGTATGCGAGAAAATATTTCCGCTGGGAATTCACCTATACGCGAGAGGAGCTCGAAGCCATACTCCAGAAGAAGATGGGGATATCGGTTGGAACGCTGCTTGACCTAATTCCCCTGTCCAGAGGCGCATCGTCGAGGATAGAGAAGCTGAAGATCGTCGGCACCGACGGCGAGGTTGTGCTCTCTCCGGAACTCAGGATAAGGCAGGCTCTGTCCGAGACCACGCTTTATTCGTCCGCCTTCTACCCGATAATCGAACGGGATGAGGACGGGATACCTCAGAAGATAACGCTGAAAGGAGCTGGTTGGGGGCATGGAGTTGGCATGTGCCAGATAGGCGCTGCTATGATGGCGGAAAAGGGTTACAACTATCGGGAAATCCTGTTCCACTACTACCCGGGGACAGATATTACCAGCATTTACAGTGGCGATGGATGGAAGGATCCGCTTGGCAAGGCATATAAGTTCTGTTTCGAGGCCTTGAACTGCTACGATGTGCTTGAATGTCCTTTTTACCTGCATCGTGAGGAGAAGAATTACGGCAACAGATGCTGGACCGTGCTTGGTACAAGGTGCTTTGGTCAGGTTCAGGACACATGGGAGAAGAAAAAAGAGACATGCTCTCAATGTTGGTTTTACAAACAAATGGGTGAACCGCCCATACCTTCAGAATGACAGCACCCCAGAACACACAGGCTAATGGAGGCATACTGGATCTCATCCTGTTTTTCATTTCCTTGGTGTTCGTGGCGTTTTTTGCAGCATACGAAATCGCTTATGTCACAATCGAAAGATCCAAGTTGCGGTTGTGGTTCAAGGGGCGGTTTGGAAAATACCTCGCTGAGCGCCCCGAACGAATTCTGGCGGCCAACCTCATAGGCACGAACATCGCCTCGGTCTCAGCAGCGGTTTTCCTCACACAGTGGTTGATCGCCAAAATAGACACCGCATGGTCCGCTGTCCTGTCAGGACTCATAACCACTGTGACTATTGTGTTTTTCGGTGAAATTCTGCCCAAAAATTTCGCACGGAAGAAAAATGAGCCTGTGGTTAAGTATCTCTCGTGGTTGATACTGCTTATGTATGGCATCGGGATAATCCTCATCATACCGCTTGAAAATTTTATCCGGAAGATCATCGTCAAGGGCCACGAATTCACTCCCAAAGAACGGAGTAAACAGGAGATAGAGAAGCTCATACTTAAAAGCGAAGAAAATCGCATCCTCGACGACAATTCGGCCCGACTTTTGAGGGATGCGCTCTATTTTTACGAAAAGCATGTGGAAGACCTGATGACGACCGTAAAAACGGTGCCGGCGCTGCCCGTTAACGCCCCGATAGACATGTTCATCGAGGTCGCTAAGGAGAACAGAGAGCCATGGATTCTCGTTTACAACGGGGATATAGACAACATTCTGGGTTACATACCTGTGAGGGACATCCTTTACCTAAAGATCGATGGAGGGAATATCGAGGGGTTCATTCGGGAGGTGGCTTTTGTTTATGTTCACTGGACGGTAAACCATGTTATCGATGAGATTAAGGAGAAGGAGACGGATATTGCGGTGGTGTTTGACGAATACGGAGGGGTTGTGGGCGTCCTCGACAAAGAGCAGATCATGGCCGAACTTCTTGATTCGCTGTATGGCTATGGCATCGTGAAAAAAAATCGGGGCGAGATCTATGTGGATGGCGACACGGAGCTGGAGGAGCTGCGAGAGCTCGGCATCGACATTGACATCGGGGAGGAGCAATCTGTAAACACGATAAGCGGCCTCATCCTCTCCATGACCAGGCAGGATCTTTCGGAGAACATGGACATCGTCGGCCTGGAAGCGGAGCTTGGGGATTACATCGCAAAAGTTCTGGAAGTGGATGAAGCAGGTGTGATAAAAAGGGTTCTGCTAAGGAAGAAGGAACCAAAGGAAGAAAAGAAAGGTGGTGACGAAAGTGGAAAAGAAACTGTTTGAGATAACTCAAAGGCTTCTCAAAAGCGGGAATCCCCGTCGTGCAGCTGCGTTTCTGGCACAGAAACATCCTGAGGATGTGGCGGACGTGCTGGAAAGGCTTGACAGGGAAAACAGGATAAAGGTTTTCAAATACCTTCCCATTGAGATGCAGGGCGAGGTCCTGTTGAGATTTGAGGAGAATGTGCTTGATGAGATTTTGCAGGCGCTGTCCGAGAGCGACATATCGGATCTGGTGGGCGAGCTGGATGTTGATGATGCCGTTGACCTTATTCAGGAACTTGAGCCAAACGAGCGCCAGAAAGTCCTCCTGAATGTCCCTGAAGACGAAAGAAAAGAAGTCGAGAAGTTGCTGAAATACCCTGAGAACACAGCCGGCGGCCTGATGACGACGGAGTTCCTCGCCATAAACGATAATTCCACTGTCAAAGAAGCGCTCGATAAAATTAAAGCGGACAGGGAAGTCGAGAACGGCTTGCTCAGCCAGATCTTTGTGACGGATTCAGAGGGCAAGCTCAAAGGTGTGGTGTCGGTCAGTGAACTGCTCAAATCGCCTGAGGACGAAAAACTTGGCAAACTTGCAAAGCCGATCGAGTCTGTGCCTGCGACGATGGATCAGGAAGAAGTCGCAAGGATGGTCGAGAAATATGACCTGTTCAGCGTGCCCGTAATCGACGAACAGGGGCGGCTCGTAGGTGTGATCACTATCGACGACCTCATCGATGTAATCGAGGAAGAGGCATCCGAGGACATAGCCCGTTTCGGTGGTCTGGGCGATGCCGAGTCGATCTTCACGCCGCCACATCTTGCTGCCAGAAACCGACTTCCATGGTTGCTCATAAACCTTGTGACCGCTTTCATCGCAGCAAGTGTCGTGAATATGTTTAAGTCAACCGTGTCGGCGGTCGTTTATCTGGCCGTGTTCATGCCGATAGTGGCGGGCATGGGCGGCAATGCTGGCACGCAGGCGCTCGCCATTACGATAAGGAGCATAGCGCTCGGTGAGGTTATGTTGAGCGATGTCAAAAAGCTGCTGATAAAAGAGATTTTAGTTGGCATATTGGTCGGAATTGTCGTTGGAATTGTCACAGGAACAATAGCTTATTTCTGGGTTGGAAATTGGTTCTTCGGCGTGCTCGTTTTCGTCGCGCTTCTGGGCAACATGATAGTTGCATGCGTGATGGGGCTTCTAATTCCTATACTTCTAAAGCTCTTTAAACTCGACCCGGCCCTTGCATCCGGCGTGATAGTTACAACCTTCACAGATGTGTCGGGGTTTATGATTCTTCTCGGGCTTGCAACGATATTTATCAAGTATCTGCAATGACTTAGCACGCATGTGATGGTGAGTGCCCGCTGAGATATTCGACCGCCTTCATCGTGCGACGTCCTTCAGGCATGAGTTCGAGGATCTCGACCCCGCCGTCAGAGGCAGCAACTATGAGTCTTTTCCTGTCTATGATGGTGATGTTGCCGGGCTCACCCCATCCCCCATCGACAGTCCTTGCTCTCATCGGTTTTATGTAGTTCCCGTCGAAACGGGCTCGTGCGCCGGGACGCGGTGAAAGTGCGTTTATCTTGCAGGCTATGAATCTGGCGGAGTTATTCCAGTCTATCCATAACTCCTCTTTTGATATTTTAGGGGCATAGCTGGCACCATCCTCCGATTGGGGAGTTGGGGTTATCCTGTCAAATTCCGTGATGGCACGCACAATTAGCTCCACACCTATGGAGGCCAGCCTTTCGGCCAATTCGCCTTTCGTCTCAGTTTTGCCGATTTCAGTCCTTTCCTGAAGCAGTATCGGGCCAGTGTCTATGCCGCTGTCCATGATCATGATCGTTACGCCAGTCACCTTCTCACATGCCATCATGGCACGCTCCAACGGTGCAGCGCCGCGGTATGCAGGCAGAAGGGAAGGGTGGATGTTGAGAGGCGCCTTTCTCGGCAGTCGCAGCAACCTGTCGGGTATGATCTTTCCGTAGTCGGTCAACACAAAAAATTGGGGGTTTATGGAACTGATCTCCTCTATGACCTCAGGCTTTTTGACCGATGGCGGAGTTATGACGGGAAGTTTGTGTTCAAGGGCTATGAGTTTGACCTGCGTGGGGCGTGGCTTCCTGCCCCTGCCGCGAGGCCTGTCCGGGGCGGTCACGACGAGTTTTATGTTAATATCGCGCTTTAACAGCCCTTTTAAAGTCAGATAAGCGAAATCTCCGCTTCCAAAAAACACTACATCATGGTCGTTCACCCCTCATGCTCCTTTTCCAGCGCGCAATGGCGATCCTGCGTTCGCTGTCCGGTAGCCTATCGACGAAAAGCACGCCGTCCAGATGATCGATCTCGTGCAGGATCACACGCGCGTAAAGTTCATCTGCCTCTATCTCAACCTCTCTGACCTTTCCGTCGGGCAGAAGCTCAAGCGCTTCCACGACGACCTTGCTCGGACGGGTAACATCCCAGTAAAGTCCGGGAATGGAGAGGCAGCCCTCCTCCATGACTGATCTGCCCTCAACATATTTGACGACAGGATTTATCAGAACCTGAACGCCGCTGCCGATTTCAAGTGCGTCCAGATCGATGGTCACAATTCTGATGTTCCTGCCGACCTGAGGAGCAGCAAGCCCGATCCCGCGCGCCTTCCGCATCGTAACAGCCATGTCTCGCGAGAAGTTAAACACCTTCTCGTCGATGTCGGGAACAGGCTCGCTAACCTTCTTTAGGACAGGGTCTCCATAAATTCTTATAGGATACTCATCCATCTTTGTTGCTTCCCCCTTCCTTTTCAGAACTGAGAAGCTGCACGACCGAGAATTTATCCAATTTTATCACGCTCTGCCCCGTTTTTATTGACACAGTGCGGTCGTCCACGCGGGTTATCGTGCCGATTATCCCGCCGCTTGTCTTCACTCTATCGCCTTTCTTGAGCGATTTCACCATCTCTATGTGTCTCTTTTTCTGTTTCTTCTCCGGCACAATGATCAAAAAATAGAATATCACAAAGAACACGATAAATGGGAGGAGCAACCCCCAGATAGAACCACCTCCCTGTGCGTTTTGTGCAAGTAATGTAACCGGGGTAAGCAGTGATATGGCTATAATTCCGGCATATCTCATTCCATATTCCTCCTTAAAAGTTGTTTAAGGCTCATATTATAGGCGCAATTGCCTGTTGAAGTGAAACTTTGCGTGTTAAGGGATGTGACAGGCTCGGGAATTGCTCACTGCCCGGTTTTTGTCGTATCGCCCCCACTTTCACCACCAGACAGCTCCATGCACCTTTGTGCCATTTGCTCAATCGTGCTCTGCGGAGGGTTTGCATAGGCCTCAAGCAGCTCCCCATCGGCATCTATGGAAGCGACAAGCGGAATTTGCCTCAAACTGAACGGGTTAAGCCTGTCGTAAATGATCCACATGTGGTCGTCGTCGCAATTCACATAGAGGAAACGAATATTTTTACGGTATCTCAGCGCTGCTGCCCTAAATGTGTTGTAAAACGCCGCTTTCTCAGCCCCGGATAGCCTGTTCGATACAAAGGCCACCATCACAGGGGTTTTGGTTTCCAGAATTTCATGCCATTGAGTGGTGTCCTTGACTATTTCGATCAAAGGTGCTGGCTTCTCAGGTTGTGTTTTTTGTGCCTCCTCTTTTTGTTTCTTGCACCCGCCGACCACCATCAAACCAGCTATGAGAAGCATGAATGTCGCTCTTTTCATGGCGTCACCTTCCTCCTTGTTCGCACAAAGGGATTTCACGGAGAAAATAAATCCAATTTCCGTCGTATTCAAGTAGAAGAGGATATGCTCTGACCCCGTCGCGCAAGGCGTTCCAGAACTCATCCGAAAACTTATGGTCGGTTTTGCTGTTGGGCGAAAAGCAGCGCGCATCCGACCTGAAAACCAGAAAAATGACCGCACCGCCCACCCCTGATTTGACCGCTTCCCTCAACTCAGATAGATGCCTTCTACCGCGCTCGGTCGGTGCATCCGGGAACAGCGCAACGCCGTCTTCGGCAAGCGTGCATCCTTTGACCTCCAGCCAGACCTGCTGAGGCGTGCCATCTCGTTGAACAACAAAGTCGATCCTGCTTCTTCCCAGTTTAACCTCGGCTTTGAAAGATGTTACGCCCTTTATGGGAGACAGTTTTCTGTCACTGAGAATTGCCTCCGCAATCTTCCTGTGATAACCGGAATGGACGAAAACCGGCCTGTTGTCGAAAAAAGCGGCTACAAGATCCCATCTGGTTTTCCTGTTCGGGGACGGCATTGACTTCAGGAGCACACGGTTGCCCTCGAAAAGGAGCTCGGACAGCCGTCCGGGATCGTGCACGTGCACAAGTTCTTCCCGCCCATTTATGTCAACTCTGGCGACGAATTTGTTGAGTCTTTCCCTGAAGATTCCTTCCTCGTCTGCAGCAACCGAGATGAGCCTGTCCATCAGGCCATCCCCCTTTCCTTCCTTAGATACCATTCGACGCCAAAGAGGGAGATGGCGAGCAACAGCACCCAGATCGACGAGTCGAAAGCGAACAGAAATGTCCGTTTCACGCGGTAATTTTTGATAAATTCTTCACATTCGGCGGTGGAATGGCATAGCGTGCCGCCTGTCAGCCGTGTGATCGACTTGGGCAGAAGCGTATCCACGCCTCCCTGCAACATCTCAATCGGTATGTTGAGAACCTCGATCGAATCCGCTTTCCTGCCGACCTCGAGCGTGTCGCGGTAGAAGATTGCCGTGACTTTGTGTTTACCACTGCTTAACCTCAACGGAACTGAGACATATTTCCCGTTGCCCGAAAATGCGAGTGCCACAGTGTCGCTGTCGATGATCGTGTTTACGGCAAGGTCGTTGATGGGGTTGCCAAAGCCGTCATAAGCCTCCGCTGTAATTCGCATCTTCTGCCCCTGATAGACCACGCCCGGCTCAGTGTAGATGAAGAAGATGTCACCCGGATGCGAGATTCGCGTGAGGATATAGTGCCAGAGGTCGTAAAAGAGCTCAGGCCGATACAGTCCCACGATCCAGAACCTGCTGATCCCCAGCACGATATAGCCCTTGCTATCGGCAAAAACGGCTGGAATTTTGCCAATGTTGATGAATTCCTTGAGAGGATTGCCGCCTTTGATGAGCCTGAGCTGCGGAAGGGTTGACCAATCTTTGAACTCGCTTCCGATCTCAGACCAGTTTCTGCCCGGCGACAACCCGCCCCTCCCTCCGTATGTGAACCCCATCACATGGGATTTCACCGAATTTCTGCCGGGCACTATCGCAATTTTGTCGGGTGGCAGCTTTTTGATGGCATCCATCATCGCAACATCCGGGTCAATGAGGATCAGAAAATCGCTGTCCTTGAACGGAGGCATGCTGTCGCTGACCGTCGGGCCGAGATATTCCCATTTCTCGCCCGCAGTCTGCACGAACACATCGATGTCAGCGTATTTCTCTTTGTCCACAGCCCAGCGAATCAGCCGCACGATCGGATCCGGGTGTGTGGCGAGCAGAACGCCGCTGGACTTGCTTTTCACAACTTTGATGCCTATCTGTTGTCTGTTGTTGATGGTATCAACCTCTCCCTCAATGTTGTCGAACCCCAGTGTGTAAAGGTGCAGCCCCTGTTTCAGAGGCGACAGAGGGAACGAAAGGCTGTGCAGCCCGTTTCGGGCCACGAAAGTCGTATCCAACACACGGGCGGTGTCAGAGGTGACCGCAAAATGGACTTTTGTCGAATCTATCCCCGAAAGGCTGTATTTGACAACGACATGCGCCTGTTCACCTACCCTGATCACGGATGGGAGCATGACATCATGAACGGCGAGGTCAATTCCCGTGGATGCATAAGGCGGCACGATAAACAACACGGGTTTGTCCCTGTCCGAAGCTGCCGTGTAGAGATCTTCCGAGGAGTTGTGGAGCCCATCGGTGATGATGAGACACACATCACCTTTGAATTTCCTTATGGGCAGCGAAAGATCGGTGTAGTTCCCGACGGCTTTGACATCGTTGCTGACGGGATATACCGAGTCCGAGAAGAAGTAGGTTTTCGAGGCCAATTTCCGCAGTTTTGAGAAGGTCGAGTCTGCCCATTCCCATTTTCCGCGCCTCATACTCGGTGAGATGTCGCGATAGAGCCACACATTCGGCCTTCCCGTCATCGGAAGCCTAATGGAAACGCCAAGGACGGACAGAATGAGCAGGAATGAGGCCACAAACCGCAGCACAAAGAGGCCTAACGGCTTATACCCCTTGTAAGTGACAAGCGATGCCGCTGTAGCGACAATGAGTGCAATCAGCAAACTCATTCCACGGGCACGCCGATCGGTTTCACGAATAAGCGATAGGTTTTGTAATGTTTACCTCTCATGAATTCGGTCGCCCTGATGATCAGATAGTTGTCCTCAAGCAGCCATGATACTTCGCATTCTTTCAGATAGCCCAGAGAGAGCCCCGCCTTCAGCATTTCGTAATAAAGCAGTGAATCGACGCCCGATTTCCTGAAGCCCTTTCTAATTCCAAGCGTTATGAGACGGGTTCTGGATATCTTTTTGATGTTCAAAAGGTAAGGGAGTGCGGCGAAGAGGCCGGGGCCGACAATTCTGCCGTTGAGTTTCTTGATGACGACATTGGCGTCCGGTATCACAAGGCCGAAAGCGACCGGCTCGCCATCCTTCTCCACGATTTTGCCAAGCTCAGGGATGACGATCTGCCTCAAATCGTTGGCTATGTGGAAAAACTCCTCCCTCGTCCATGGGACAAACCCCCAATTCTTCTCCCACGCATCGTTGTATATGATCAGGATCTTCTCGACCTCTTCCTTCCACTTTTTCAGGTTGGCATTTCTGATCGTGTATCCGTGAGCCAGAGCGCGCTCTGCCATGGGTTTAAGCCTTTTCTGAAGCCTGTCCGCAAACCTCTTGAACTCATCGTCAACGGTGATCAGGTAAGCGAGGAGGTCTTTCGCCTTTTTGAAGCCGTATTTCTCCACCAATTCCACATAGTAAGGCGGGTTATATGGCATCATGATAACCGGCGGCAGGTCATAGGCATCCAGCAACATCCCTGTCACATCGTTGGTGCTAAAACTCGCAGGGCCAAGAACCTGCTCCATCCCCTCCCTGCTGTGAAATTCAAAAACGGCGTCGAAAAGGGCCTTTGCCACTTCAAAGTCGTTTATGGTCTCAAAAAATCCCCACAAGCCCGTTTTTTCGTCGTGGAATTCGTTGTAGTTGTGGTCTATGTGTGCGGAGATGCGGCCGACGACCTCACCATCCCTCTCGGCAAGGAAAAGCTGCACTTTGGCATGATCGTAAAATGGGTTCTCTTTAGGATCAAATTTTTTCTTTTCTTCGCTGATCAGCGGGGGAACCCATGCGGGATAGTCGCGATACACCTTCCACGGGAATTTGATGAATTTCATCAGATCTTTTTTGCTCTCAACAGGCCTTACTTTAACCATTGGATATCCTCCTTCCTGTTATGAAATGAGATTTTATTGATGTGGGTCATAAGTTGCAACAAATTCCGCTCATCCCCACCGCAACGCGATCAAAATCGCCTCTCCAATATGCCATAACACAAAGGTCAGCTCAGATTCCCAGCCTCATGGGTGTGTCAAAATGCGTCTTCGAGCACGGAAAGCACCTCATCTCGGCTAAGCGTGTGCCCCCCGATTGCCTCCTTCACGCCCCACGAATAGACTTTGACCACATCTTCAGCTAACAATTCCAGTGAATTGCGGTCAACGCCGAGCTCTCTGAGCCTCAGCCTCAGCCCGATGTTCTGCAACCACTTCTCCACCTGCTCGATGAGGTCATCCGCAGTTCCTTTGCGGCCGTTGATGTAGAAGAACAGCTTTTCAAACCTCTGCGGTGTGTAATTCGATGCCATCCTGAGCCACGATGGCAGCAAAGCAGCAAGCCCTTCGGCATGTGCGATGTTGTCGTAATGGGCCGACAGGACATGCTCGAACCAGTGCATGGCGAGGGAGCCGCTCCTTCCAGCTCTGTGGAACATCGAGATGCCGAGGCTCGACGCCCATGCGAGCCATGACCTCAGCTCAATGTCGTTCGGCTTTTCCATGACTTTCGGAACCACCTGCATGACCGTGCGTATTATCGAGGCTGCGATGCCATCGGACGGCTCAAACTCGTTTCCGCTTGCAATGAACGGCTCGATCGTGTGGCACAGGATGTCCACTCCGCCCAACGCAGTCAATCTCGGTGGTATCGAGAGCGTCAGAGACGGATCCCAGATGGTGACAGCCGGCATTATCGCAGGCCCGACGATCGCGACCTTCTCTTTCACATCTAAGTTTGTGATGACGGCGCCGGTGTTCACCTCTGAACCCGTTGCGGCGGTGGTGGGAACCGCTATCAACGGCAGAGCTTTTGTCGCCAGTTTGCTGCCCGGCCCGTGATAGGCGTAATCCCACACATCATCGCCTGTAGCGGCGACGACCGCCATCCCTTTCGCCGCATCCATGACCGAGCCGCCACCTAACGCTATCACATGGTCGCAGCCCTCCTCACGGGCGAGCTGTCCCCCCCTGTTCGCCGTTGTGTGTTTCGGGTTGGGCTCCACGCCTTCAAACAGGACGAAATCAACGCCGCTATCGCGCAAACTTGAGACTGCCCTGTCCAGATAGCCGTATTTCCTGACTGAGCCCTGACCGATCACAAGCAGAGCTTTCTTCCCGATTGTCGCCGCCTCACGACCGAGATGTTTTTCAAGACCGTTGGGCTCAAAGATGTATCTGGGCCATGGGGTCAACCTGAACATCTTCATTTTTCTCCTCCTGAAGTTTTTATTGATTTTAACACAAAAATCGGGGGCGCACTGCGATGCAGTTGTGATATTTCGCCATGTTAGTTAAAATTCCCTGCCAACAGGAGATGAAGATGAACATCATCGTTTGCATCAAACAGGTTCCGGACACGGCTGATGTGAAGATCGATTTTGAGAAGGGCACTCTTATCCGGGAGGGTGTCAAGTCGATAATGAACCCGTTCGACACCTATGCGGTCGAGGAAGCGCTCAGGGTGCGTGAGCGGCTGAACGATGGCAGCAAGGTGATAGTTCTATCGATGGGGCCGCCTCAAGCAGAAGCGGTTATCAAAGAGGCGATAGCGATGGGCGCAGATGACGGGATCCTGCTGTCCGACAGGGCGTTTGCCGGTGCGGACACGCTTGCAACAAGCTATTCCCTTGCGATGGGCATCAGAAAAATCGGTGATTTCGGCCTTATTTTCGCAGGCCGTCAGGCGATCGATGGCGACACCGGCCAGACAGGCCCTGAACTCGCCCAATGGCTCAACATCCCTCAGGTGACCTATGTCAGGAAAATCGAGGAGATCACATCGGAAAAGGCCGTCGTGCAGCGCATGACATCCTACGGGTTTGACAGGATCGAGGTCAAACTGCCGGCAGTGCTCACCGTTGTGAAAGACATAAACCAGCCGCGACTGCCGTCGTTCAGGGGTGTCATGAAGGCAAAAAGGTTCAAGGTGAAGGTGTGGACAGCCGACTATGTGGGAGCTGATCGCAGGTTCATTGGGCTCGACGGCTCGCCGACAAGGGTGAAGAAGATGTTTGCGCCACCGCAGAAACACAGAGGCGGCGTCAAATGGTCGGGCGACCCCGTGGAACTCGCTGAAAAGCTCGCTAAGGAACTCCAGAAACACGGCCTTATCCGTTGATGCAGGCCGAAATAGTGCTCTTAGGCGGCGCAAAAGCCCTGATCGTGGGCGATAACCGCCTGATCTCCCGAATATCGCTCCTTGGCACGCCGTTTTATACGGAGGATGTCGTATCCGTGACGGTCAGCGGTTCGGTCGGCTTCAGGGATACGGTTCACAGAATCGTCGCCTACCTCAAGGCTGAAACCTGTGATCTGAGCGACATCGATGTCAGGATCGACCAGCTGCCCGATTTTACCAGAAAGGTGTTGTTGCACCTGCGCCGCAACACCGAGTGTGGCGAAACGATAACCTACGGCGGGCTGGCCTTAAGTATGGGCATGCGCGGATATGCAAGGGCGGTCGGTCAGGCCGTGAAGAGGAACCCCGTGCCCATTATCATCCCCTGCCATAGAGTTGTGGCTACAACCGGTTTGGGCGGCTTCTCAGCTGGCATCTCATGGAAGGAGTTTTTGCTTCGGCTGGAAAGGAAGATGACCCGTTAAGTGCCCCCGTGTTTGAGGGGAGAGCTTGAGGGCTGGTCAACCTCCCATTCATGGCAGCCCTGACACGCAGTGCCTGTGGCGATAAAGTATTATCGGTGGCGTGTTCCTCATCACTGTGGGAACAATTTTTGTCGGTTTCGTGCTGCACCGGCCATAAGTGTTGCTGAAAACGAAGATCGGAGTCGGAATTAACTGCAATTTCGGAAAAACTATGCGATCAGCCTTTTCGGTCCCCGTCCTGGCCACTACATTGCCGCTCGATCTCGAAAAACTTGGCCATTGCTTTTAGAAGTTCCTCAAAACTGCCCTTTTTCATGTAAATCCCTATCAAATTGCCGAGGACCGTCCTCGTGTAGGGATGGCATTGACCGAGCCGCTGCTCGAATATCTCCAGCGCCTTGTTGAAATACTCGATTGCCTTATCGTATTCGCCTCTGGAATCGTAGGCTGTGCCGAGGTTGTTGTAGTCCCTTGCGACACTCGGATGATTTTCACCCAACACATCCAGATCTATCTCCAGCGCCTTGTTGTAATACTCGATAGCCTTATCGTATTCGCCTCTGGAATAGTAGGCTAAGCCGAGGTTGTTGTAAGTCGTTGCAGTATGGGGATGTCTCTCACCAAAGACATC
>WGAI01000012.1 GCA_015489175.1 Caldifarciminota bacterium
ACGACGCCGACTGAGATAAAGATATTCGTGACCCCGTCCTGTCCACATTGCCCGCGTGCGGTCTCACTCGCCCACAGATTCGCCATAGAGAATGAGAAGATACGCAGTTGCATGATAGAAGCCATTGAGTTTCCTGACCTTTCTGAGAAATACGGAGTTTACGCTGTCCCGAAGATAGTCATCAACGATTCTTACGAGTTTGAGGGTGCATATCCGGAATCTATGTTCGTCGATGAGATTTTAAAAGCCGTGTCTTCATGAGGTTACATGAAAATTCCGCCCGAAGATCTCAGAAAATATAAGCTTATTCCAGTTGTTTCATCGGTAGCTGCGGAGCTCGGAATCCGTCTTTACCTCGTTGGAGGCCCGGTGCGCGACATGCTTCTGGGCAAGGAAACGCTCGACTACGATTTCGTCGTCATCGGTGACCTGAGGTCGATGGCGTTCTCAGTGGCCGAAAGGCTTGGAGTTGGCAGGAACGATGTCACTTTCTCGAAATTCTTGACAGCCTCCGTCAGATACAGGGGGATTTCGATTGATTTCGCCCACGCAAGGGTGGAGGAGTATCCTTCTCCCGCTGCCCTTCCCGTTGTCCGACCGTGCTACTCGATAGAGGAAGACCTTGGAAGGCGCGATTTTACCATCAACGCAATGGCTGTTGATCTCTCAAAAGAGGGATTTGGCACACTGATCGACATCTTCGGGGGACTTGAGGATCTGAAGGACGGGGTTATACGGGTTCTCCACGCTGGCAGCTTCAGGGACGATCCGACGCGCGGGTTCAGGGCTGTGCGCTACGCTAAGAGGTTCGGGTTCCGCTATTCGGATGAGACCCTGTCTGAATTCGATAACGCTCGAAATTACATGGGGCTGGTGTCGTTTGTGCGAGTCAAAAACGAGCTTGTGCGCTCATCGGTCGAGGAAAGGCGCGTTGAGATGTTCATCGATTTCTCCAGATTTCGCTTGATTTATGGCATGCAGGCGCCTGAACATGCGATAAGACGGCTCGATGTGCTTCTTGACGGCAGGGACAGGTCGCACTGGCTGCCGTTTTACCTCCTTTTTGTTGCAAACAGCGCAGATAAGACTGAAGTTTTGAGGGATCAGATGACCAGAAAGGAGAAGAACGCCATCATGAGCCTCCTTCTGGCCCTTGAGCTCCCGATGAACGCCGAGCTTTCGGAGATTCACGGTGTGCTGCGAAATGCGCCTGAGGAAACCCTGCTGGCGCTTGCTGCTTTGAGGGGTGGCAATTGTGAGCTATATCTCAGGCGACGGCCGCTGGCTGTGACAGCCTTGAAAGGCGACGACCTCATCAAATTAGGTGTGCCTCGTGGTCAGGCCATTCAGAGAATGCTAAAATTGATTGAAGTTGAACGACTTAATGGCCGCATCAAGACCCTTCAGGACGAGATACAGTTCGTGAAAAGCCAGCTTTCCCGAAACGATGAGCCCACATCTAATTCATAACGCTCTTTTGTCCCCGTTGTGTGCGTTTTTCTGATCTCATTCGAGTGCACAATCTTGCATTTTTCGACGCTTTTGATGGGCGATCCGCTTGTTGATGGGGTTTCTTTAAGTCCCTTATAATCCAAGACCTAAATTGGCCACATACCATTAAAAACCAAAGGTAAAGGAGGATAACCATGAGGAAATACATTGCAGCATCTGCCGTAGCAGTGGCACTCATAGTTGCTCTTGGTGGATGTGCTAAAAGTCCGCACAGCTCAAGTGTGAAGATCTACATCCAGCAGCATCAGCCGGATAAAGCTGTCAGGGAAGGTAAAGCATGGGTGAAGGATGAACCCCAGAATCCAGCAGCACATTATTGGCTTGCAAGGGCTTACTCTCTTGATGAGGACTATGTCAACGCCGCAGAAGAACTGGATAGCGTTTACAAATACGATAAAACCGGGGAATTTGTCTCAAAATTTACTGATTTTGAGAAGGTGGTTTACCAGAATGCAGGCCTCAAGGTCAAAGACAAAAATCCTCTTAGAGCCGTTCACTATTTCAAACAGGCAATGAAGATAGCCCCCAATGACACAAAAGTGCTGATGACAATTTCTGCACTTTACGGTTTGGCGCTCACCGGCACACCTGGTTCCGATACGATAACAGGCACCCTTCTCGATAGCACAACAGGGAATGCCTTGAAGGACAGCATGTTCACATATCTGAGGAAGGCCTATCAGCTTGATCCCAACAATCCGGATATCCTTTATCGGACGGCAGTTGCCTACGAGACCTATGGAGAGATAGACAGCGCTAAGGCATATCTGGAGAAGCTGTTACAGGTCAAACCTGACATGGCAAAAGCCCATTATCGCTACGGAATCCTTCTGTTCAACTCAGGGGATTATGAGAAGGCAGCCGAGGAATTCCGCAAGAGCTATGAGCTTGATACCACTATGGTCGAGGGGCTGTTCAACTGCGCGCAGGCATTGTTGAAGGCCGGGGATTACGATAAGGCGATAGAGGTTGCGAAGCAATACACGAAAGTTCGCCCTGACGATCCCAACGGCTGGTTTTTCCTCGGCGGTTCCTATGTCAGCAAGAACAACCCATCGAAAGAGGATCTTCAGAAGGCCGTTGAAGCGCTTACAAAGGCCATCCAGCTTAACCCTAACAACCCGTTGTATTACGATATCAGAGCCGCTGCTTATGGCGCACTGGGTGAGAGCGATAAGGCACTTCAGGACATAAACAAATCGGATGAGCTTAAGGGCAAAAAGGGCGAACAGAAATGACCGGCAAAAGGGATTTCCTCTCGGTCACTGACTTTACCCCTGATGAGGTTAGGGAGGTCATCGACCTCTCGATTCAGGTTAAGAAGGATCGCAGCGTTCACAACCTGCTTGAAGGCAAAAGCTTTGCCCTGATATTCGAGAAGCCTTCACTCAGAACGAGGACGACATTTGAGATAGCGATACATGAGCTCGGCGGCTATCCGATCTATCTCGCTCCGGGCGACATAAAGCTCGGTAAGCGCGAGTCTGTGCCGGATGTGGCGCACAACCTCGAAAGGTGGACTTACGGCATAGTAGCCCGTGTGTTCAAGCAGTCAACCGTCGAGACACTCGCTGCAAACTACCGCTATCCCGTGATCAACGCACTTTCTGACATAGAACACCCATGTCAGGCCATCGGTGACTATGTGACGATAAAGGAACATGCTGGTGACACAAAAGTTAAGCTTTCCTTCATCGGTGACGGTAACAATGTAGCGAACTCCTTGATGCTTCTTACGGCCATGCTTGGCGGTGAGTTCACAATTGCTTGTCCCGAGGGCTATGAGCCGAACGCTGCCCTCATAGTAAGAGCTATGGACATTGCGCGCGAAACGGGTGCCAGAATCCGCATTGTCAGGGATCCAATAGAGGCGGTTAAGGACGCAGATTTCATCTACACAGATGTCTGGACATCGATGGGGCAGGAAGAGGAGGCCGAGATAAGGCGCAGGGTCTTTGCCCCGTATCAGGTCAACGAAGAACTGATGTCTCACGCCCCGAAACACGCCAGAGTGATGCACTGTTTGCCTGCGCGTCGGGGCGAAGAGATAACGGATGGGGTGATAGACGGGCCTCAATCCATTGTGTTCGATCAGGCTGAGAACAGATTGCATTCGGAAAAGGGGATTTTGATGTTTCTCTATGGGCTAAAAATCTAATGCTTTGATCTCGGCCCAGCTCAGAGAGGAGGGGGTGGCTTTCCTGTCCCACCATCGGGATATTGACCACAATTCGCTTGATGGATCTTTTCGGGCGAGAAATATCGAGGAGCCGTGCGCCTCTAACTCTCGCCCGTCCCTCAGTTGAACCACAAGGCGATACCTTGCAAAGATGCGCGCTGAATCCCCAAAATCCTGCGTGGAGTCCCGAATTATCAGCAGGAAAGGGGGCGACTGTGGCTTGAAATACGCCGAAAAAAGTATTTCCGTCTGGGTCCGTTCCTTGGCGTAGTCCCAATCCCGATAAAGGTATGCGTGCGGGCCGTTCAATAATGATTCATCGGCATAAAAGGAAAAGTCTGTTGAGTCAAAACATCGCATGTAGTTGTCCAGCATGAAATACTGATATGCGAACTCCATGTTCCTCAAAACCTTGTATGCCGAATCCGGTTCGAGCCAAGACATATTTCCTGCAGGTGGTGACGGCTCCCTCAACTTAAAAAGGTCGCATCCAGCGGCAAGGATGATGAGCAGCATCAAATACCTTTTCATCATGATGTAGAAGTTTAACGGACAAAGTGAAAAATGGAAGAGTTCGGCGAGGAAGGAAGATCGGGCAGTGTCCTAACGGGGCACCGCCCGACAGGTGATCTATCTACTTGTTTACGATCTCGCGAAGCTGTGTAGAAGGTTTGAACACAGGTGCATACCTCTCCGGAATGTCGATGGGCTCTTTCGTTCTTGGATTTCTACCCTTACGAGGAGCTCTCTTTCTCACTGAAAAAGTGCCAAACCCTATAAGCCTCACCGACTCCTTGCTCCCAAGTGCTTCCTTCACTACTTGCACGAAAGCATCCACCGCCGCTGCAGCCTCTTTCTTGGAGAGGCCGGCCCTCTTGGCCACCTCAGATACGAGTTGCTGCTTGTTCATCTCCAACCCTCCTTGTTTATTAAGAACTTTTCTAAATTTCATAGAGACACTCCAAAGGCCGCAATATGCAGCTTTGCCTCAAAACGTGTCCCCTTTGTTCGCTCTCAATAAATACAGCATTCTTTAAAAAGATGTCAAGATTTTTGTGAGTTGAATGTTGAGTCCTTTACGAAAATTGTAATTGTTTCATATCAGAACGGACTGAACTCGTCTATCTGACCGTTCTCTGTGTCTAAACCTATCCCAATGTTGCCGTATCCTTGCTTTTCGGATTCCCGGTTGGGTTGAAACCAGATGTTATTGTTCCTGAAAGTGTTATTTTTTACAGGTTTTCCGTCCTTGCCCTTGAGAATATACCTGTCGTTTCCGCCGACGTCTATGAATATGCCGAACTCAAGCGAATGGCTCATGTGACCGAACGGGCTGTAACTATTGGGCACCTTGTAGCTTTTCCGATAATCCGCTGCCCCGAATTTCAGGGTGGAAGAGTCCATTCGATACTTATCATCACCCTGCAAATCTATGAAAAATGCGTTTGACCGTATCTCCGCAACGCCGATCGAGATGATCTTTGCGTCGTAAAAGTCGTTGCCTTTACGGTCGAAGAATATGGCATCGACGAAATCCCATCCGAACCCCAGCGCCGCACCTGCCGTTTCAAAAAGCTCGTGTCTGTCATCGCCATCCTCGTCGAAAAGGGCGCCTATGGCGTAATGTGCGCCCGATCCCTGAGTGAAGTAACAGGAACGATACAGGTCATCGCCTGCACCATCCCACACAATGCCAATGCCATACCAGTAGCCAATGCCGAGCGTCCAGTTGCCGGAATAGTAGCGGTCATCTCCCTCGACATCGATCAATGCGCCCAATCCGCCCGCATAGCTGTGTCCGTCAGAGCCGTCCCCGCGCCTGCCACCGCCGTAACCCTGTGCGCCGTTTGCGTTTATTTTGTGTTTGGAGTGGTAGTCACCAAGGTCAAAGACGGATGAGTATGGCTCTGCCGTGTAACTGTCGTTGCCGTATCTGTTTACCAGTGCCCCGATGCCGCCTGCCAGCCCGGCCCCCTGCCCCTGACCGTAGATGTAAAATTTGTCGTCCCCGTGCCTGTCAGCCAAAATGCCAATCCCGTTTGTTCCGACGCCCTGAGCCGCAAGCTCCGCCTGATACTCGTCGTTTCCCTCGTTGTCGAACAGCAATCCGAGCCCAAACATGCCAAATCCCTGCGCACCGTTCGCCCCTAAATACCTATCGTTCCCGTGCCAGTCCACAAGGACGCCGTTGCCAATGATTCCGACGCCCTGCGACACGGCCGAGTCAGCGTAATAGGTGTCATCCCCACCCATATCTATTGCAACGGACACTGGCACAGAAGGATATCGCCCCACAGCAATCGGCCCGTGAACCTCATCGTTGCCCCCGAGATCGAGGTATAGGAGTGGAGGTGTGCGGAATTCAAGCACATCATCGCCGCCTCCCGTCACAACGACTTCACCGATCGGTGTATCGTATCGAAAGATGAAATTCGGAGGCCGGTGCCGATGGGATTTCAGGATCGAATCTATATCGACAGCCGCTTTCTGAGCCGCATCTGCCAGTTTCATAGCAGAATAGTAGAGCGAATGTTCGTCTATCGTGCTGGCCACATCGTCAAATTCGGGATAAAACTCCGAGTCCTGCCCGTATTTCGATGGGTCCCTTGAGGATGCCAGTTTTGCAGCCGCGCCGCAGTCGATGTGCCTGACTGCAATGAGCCACCAGCTGTAAGCGTCCAGTATGTTCAAAATCAGCTTCGCTATTGCCCGACGATACTCATGTGGCACCTTCTCAAGGCCGATTATCGAGTCTGAACCGTATGATCCGCCGAAAGATATGTCGTTCATGCCTGCGCCTGTCATCTCACGCACGCGGCGCAACGCATCCTGAAGTGGGGCTCTTTCCGAAATGCGAGGTGACAGGTTGGTAGAATAATTGCGGAACCCCGTTATCTTGCGATCGACACCTAAAAAATAGACCAATCTGTGGAGGGCAAAATCGGTTGAATTGAACAGGGAATCCGACAGGTAATCGTCGGCGACATTGCCCATGGTGCGCGCATACTCGTAAACCATCAACGGTTCAGCAAAAAGGTCGTCGAATGCCGGCAGCTTGTAAGGTATGAGTTTCGGGTTTGGATATCTCAGCCAGTAGCCTTTGGGGCGGTATCCGAGATCGCTTTTGGAATGACCTGCAAGCGCAAGGAGGGAATCCAGAGTGTCCCCTCCAAGCGGAACGGCGATCAAAACCAGCAGCACTAACATGTTTTTTGTCTTCATAAGCAAAATTTTAAGGTAACGGGCAAGTTGTCGTAATGTCGAGCTTGCGGCTGGAACACAGCCGGCTTCTTCCTTATAGTTTTACCGCCATGAAAAAGGGACTTGAGATACAGGGCGGGACAAAAAAGGGGCATAAGATTAAGACACCTCGTGGGATAAGGCCCACGCGCGCACTTCTGAAAAGGTCCCTTTTCGACAGGCTCGGCGGATGGATTGTCGGCGTGAGGATGATGGAGCTTTACGCCGGCTCAGGTGCTGTCGGCCTTGAGGCACTCTCGAGAGGGGCAAGTTCAGTGGTTTTCGTTGAAGCCTCTCGTCAGGTGGCACTCACGATTAAGGAAAACATCAAAAAACTCGGCTTTTCCGACAGAGCGAAGATCATCAACGCACGCGCTGAGAAAGCTCTGCGCGAATTCATAGCGAATGGGGAGAAATTCGATTTCGTGTTTGCCGACCCACCTTACAAAATGCGACAGTTAGAACAGATTACGGAGCTCGTTGCCGATGTGATTGAGGATGAAGGGCTGTTCGTCCTTGAGACGCACAAAAAAACGCCTGCACCGATCACTCGCAGGCTTAAACTGTGGAAGGAGGCCAGAATTGGAGACACAATCCTCCGTTTCTATATCCGTGATATATCCGGGGACATTTGACCCTGTGACACTCGGACATCTGGACATCATAAAGAGGGCCACCCGCTTGTTCGATAAAGTTATCGTTGGCGTGGCCCTTGCGACGCCGAAAAAGACAGTTTTCTCGATTGAGGAACGGGTAAGGATGATGAAGGAGGCCATCGAGGACTGCCGCATCGACGGCAAAATCGAGGTTGATGTGATCGACAGCCTGCTCGTTGAATTTGCCCGTAAACACAGAGCCAGAGCCATAATCAGAGGTTTGCGGGCGGTATCCGACTTCGAGTATGAGTTCAAAATGGCGTGGGCCAACAGGCGGCTTGAACCGGACATCGAGACAATTTTCCTCATCCCATCTGAACGGTATGCCTACATTTCGTCAAGTCTGGTGCGTGAGATCGCACGGCTTGGTGGAGATGTCAGCCAGTTTGTCACCCCGAAGGTCAAGAGGCGACTCGTTCGCGCATTCTCCGAGAAAAAATACCCTTTCGGCGAGTGATTATGCCTTAAAATTCATGGTATCATGAAAAGGATAGCAGTATTGACAAGCGGCGGAGATGCGCCGGGGATGAACGCAGCCATCAGGGCTGTTACGAGGACAGCCATATCCGAAGGCCTGGAAGTGTTTGGCGTAATCAAGGGATATAAGGGGTTGATAGAAAACAAATTCCAGAAACTTGACCTGCGAGATGTCGGCGGAATTATAGAGCGAGGCGGAACCATATTGATGACTGCGCGCGAGCCGAGATTCCTCGAGCGTGAATGGCGAGAAAAAGCATACGAGAACCTGCGCAAGAACGAGATCGACGGGATGGTTGTTATCGGTGGAAACGGTTCATACCGTGGCGCTTACGATTTCTACAACGATTTTGGATTCCCGGTTGTTGGGGTGCCTGCTACGATCGACAACGACATTTCCGGGAGCGATTACGCCATTGGTTTTGACACGGCGGTGAACAACGCAGTGAACGCCATTGACAAAATTCGGGATACGGCATCTGCATTTGAACGCGTGTTCATAGTCGAGGTGATGGGACGGCGGGCTGGTTTTATAGCACTCCATGTCGGCATAGCGACCGGGGCCGAGATCGTCCTCATTCCCGAGGTGGAACATCCGATCGAGAAACTGGCAAACGATGTGATCGAGGCCAAGAAGAAGGGTAAGAAACATGTCCTGATCGTTGTGGCCGAAGGCGTTGCCAGCGGCAGCTCGGTTGGCGACATCCTTTTGAAACGGCTTGAACCTCACGGCTACACTGACATTAGGGTCACGGTTCTTGGATACATCCAGCGAGGAGGCAGTCCGACAGCCACTGACAGGATGATGGCATCGAGGATGGGCGCAGAGGCCGTTTATGCCCTTCTCAGAGGCGAGGCCGGCGTCATGGTCGTGCTATCGGGCAAGTCGATAAAAACTGAACCTCTTGATATTGCAATAAATAAGCCCAAGAAAATCGATAAAAAGCTTTACGACCTTGCCTGGAAACTGTCTCTATAAATTGAGATTTGGTCTCAATTTATAGATGAATTGGGCGTTGATTTGCTGAATTGACAAGCGATTTCAAAATGATTATCATTTTGGAAAAATCAAACAGGAGGTATGGAGATGCCAACGCTTGAGGAAAAAGTTATGAAAATAGTTGATACCCTTGGGACATTGAGGGATGTGCGCGGTATTGCCGTGGCCAACACCGATGGATTTGTTATAGCTTCCAAATTCTTCGCCGGCAATGTTCCAGAGGAGAAGTTCGCCGGCATGGTCTCAGAGTCCGTGTCCTACTACAAAAAGATCCTTTCTGAAGTAGGTGCCGGGCACATCAAATCGGCGATAGTGGAAGGGGAGGATGGCAAGATAGCTCTGATCGTGGTTGGCGATTTTATCGTCATCATATTGGGTGGCCCGGAGCTGAACCTTGGACTTGCGAGGTCAACTCTTCAAGAGGTCACTAAGGAACTGGCTTAAACTAACGGATGTTCCCCTGTCTTCGTTAGGGGATAGGGGAACATCATTGTTTTCCCATGGATGAATGGAAGGTGTTATACATAGGTAGAGAGGAGAAGTTGCCGGGATGGTTGTATAGGCTTGTAAGCCACTCGGCTGAATGTGAGTGTGTTGATACGATCGAGAGCGGCATTGAGAAGTTGCGCAACCGTAAATATGATCTCCTCATAATAGGTCTCGAACGGTTCCACGATGCTGTCAAGCAACGCATTCGGGAGGTCGCAAAGGAAACCAACCCGGAAATAGATATAATCTATACCAAGCACCTTTCGAGTACATTCGCACCGATAGGATTTTACTGTAACGCCGCTCGCCTTGAAGAGATGGTCAAAAACTCCCGTTTTTGGGGGGTCTCCGAATCTCACGATTTCCTTTCCCTTATTGAAGGCATCGGAGTCATATCGCACTCCGCTGCCCTGACAATAATATCCGGCGATTTTACTGGTGTGGTTTATTTCAAAGAAGGGAAAATACTTCATGCTCAGGCTGGAGATGCAAAAGGTCGAGAGGCATTTTCCATGATGCTCTCGTGGAAAGGTGGCATCTACTTCGTTGAGGAGGGAATTGAACCGCCAGAGATCACAATCGATGCGCCTGTTGATTCGCTTCTGCTTGGAATAATCAGTCAGATGGAGGAGACTAAGAACTCTTACGCTCAGTTTATCAAAATTCTGTTGATGGAGCTGCCCGGAGATGTCCATTGGGGCGCTGTGATAACAAACGGTAAAGTAATGGGTGCACTTGGCGAAGGCCCCAAAGGCCCTATACTCGGTTTCCTCAATCAGATTTCCCAAAAGGTTGAGTGGATTATAGGAAAGCTGAACCATATAAACATCGAATTTGATAACTGCTGGGTGACATTGAGACGGTTATCCGAAAATTCATTTGTTGTTGTTTCATTTAAAGGTAACCCTTACATAGTCGATTATGCCCTTCAGAAGAACCTCGAGAAATACGGTGTCTATGCTATTAAGGAGATAGAGAAAAAGGAATTATCCCCAATGGAATTTTCTTTTGAGGAGTTCGAAGAATCGGGGTGAGTCGTCGAATTTCACTATCGATATGTTGGACGGACTCGCCCAAAATGTTATAGTCTCGCCATTTGCGATATTTTCCTCATCCTGACCATCAGCGGAAAGCAATATTTTTCCCCCTCTTGATCTCACTGTAATGAAGATTTTGCAGTCAATAGGGAGGACGAAGGGCCGTAATGTCAATGTGTGGGCACATATAGGCGTGACGATGAGCGCATCCATTTGGGGGTGAATTATCGGGCCGCCGGCGGCAAGGTTGTATGCAGTTGAGCCCGTTGGAGATGCCACCATTATACCGTCTGCACGCAGCCTCGCAAGCGAAAGCTGATGGGCACTGATCTCTATCTCGAGTATTCGGGCAGCCCCTGTTGCTATGATCGCTATCTCGTTCAGTCCCATGAACTGACGTCCGTTGCTCCTTTGGGCCACTACGCGCATCCTTTTCTCAATGGTGAAATCCCCGTTTCTCAATCTCTCAAGAACGGATGGGATTTCGGATGGTTTGAATATGGTAAGGAAACCAACTCGACCGATGTTTATGCCGACCAACGGTTTCCCACATGAATAACGGGCCGCTCTCAAAAATGTGCCATCTCCTCCAATAACGATTATGATGTCACTTTCTGAGCCTATCTGTTCCATTGGGATAAATCGGAAATTGGCAGGCGATAAAAGAAAGCTGGCGAGGCTTTGCTCGAAAACCGCCTCGCCAGCTCGGAGATTCTCTTCAAGAAATCTAATAACAGATGCAACTTCTGGCTTGAGTGGATTGGCAATAACGCCGAGAACCACTATTTACCTTCTTTTCTTTTTCTTCTTTTTGCCCTTTTTGGACTTTTTGTGTCCCTTGGTTTTGGTAGTTGTTTTCTGTCCCGCAGTTCCGGTTGTGGCACCACCCTGTTCGGCTTTTGCGGACTCCGTTTTCGCGGTCGCAGTGGATGTTGGAGGCGTGAATTTGGGCTTCGATGTAGCTGTCACAGTGGATTTTTTCAGCTTGCTTCTTTCTCGGTAAGCCTTCCATTCAACAACGAGTGCAGCAACGACATAGATCGATGAATATGTTCCGACGATCACGCCTATCGTCAGGGTGAGGGCAAAGTCGAATATCACGGGGCCGCCAAAGATAAGGATCGAGACCAACACGATAAGCGTTGTGAATGATGTTATGATTGTGCGGGATAGCGTTTCGTTGATGCCGCGGTTGACCATATCTATGAAGTGGTCGAGTCTGACATTTTTGCCTATGGCGCGCAGCTTTTCGCGAACTCTATCTGAAACCACAATTGAGTCGTTGATCGAGTAACCTACGATTGTCAGGAGTGCAGCAACTATCTCGATCGTTATCTCTTTTCCAAGTATCGAGAAGATGGTCAGCGTGATGAAGACATCGTGGAACAATGCGAGCACCGAGCCGAGCCCGAATGCGAAGTCAAACCTGATGGTGATGTAGATAAGCATCAGGATAAGGCCGAGGAGCACGGCATTTATGGCCTTTTTCTTGAGCTCACGTCCGACTTTAGGACCGACTTTCTCGTTCCTATCCAGCCTTACTTTGACGCCGAGCTGTTTCTCTATTGCCTGGGTGACCTTTGATGCGTCGATGTCCTCTTTGTATTTGATCAAAAAGTCCTGCGGGGAGCCAAAATCCTGAATTTCAGCCGAGGCTATGCCGGCCTTTGCAACTGCCTGCCTAATCTGAGCTATGTCAACCTTCTTCTCAACATGAATCTGGATGAGCGTTCCGCCTGTGAAATCGATGCCATACCTTGGGCCTTTCACAATCATGAAGATTATGCCGATCAGGATGAGTGTTCCTGAGATAAGGAACGCGATCCTTCTCTTGCCGATGAAATCGTAATTTGGGTTATCAAAAATTCTGATCATTTTCGCCCCCTTGCATCAAATCTTTATGCCAGTGCCTTTGATTTTAACGAAGTAATCAAAGATGATTTTAGTGATGAAGACTGCGGTTATGAAGTTGATGATTATACCGAGCGAGAGTGTGGTTCCGAATCCTTTGATCGGGCCGGTTCCGAGCTTGAACAGCACTATTGCGGCGATCAGCGTCGTGAGGTTTGCGTCGAAGATGGTAATTGTTGCGCGGTGGAAGGCTGCATCGAGGGCAGTGGATGGAGCTTTACCCGCTCTGAGCTCTTCTCTGATCCTCTCGAATATAAGCACATTGGAGTCAACCGCTATACCTGCGGTGAGTATCAATCCTGCGAGACCGGGCAGTGTAAGGGTGGCATGAAGGCCGGCAAGTGCAGAGAAAATAAATAGCATTTCAAGCAACAGCGCCACATCTGCGACGATGCCAGACATGTTGTAGTAGATTGCCATGAACAAGAGCACAGAGAGCAATCCGATTATCAATGCGATGATGCCTCTGTGAATTGAATCCCTACCGAGGCTCGGTCCAACTGTCCTTTCCTCAACGATCTTCACAGGAGCAGGCAGTGCACCTGCGCGAAGCACAATAGCAAGCTCTTTCGCCTCATCGAGGCTCCCAATTCCTGTGATTTGAGCCCTGCCGCTCGGAATCCTTTCCCTGATGACAGGTGCTGACTGAACGACATTGTCAAGCACTATGGCAAGGCGTTTGCCAACATTTGCCGCTGTTACGATAGCGAACTTCCGGGCGCCTTGCCTATTAAGTTCGATCAGAACTATCGGTTTGTTGGCAATTTGTGGGTTCGCGCCGCTGCCTATGGTGTGGCGGGCATCCTTTATGGCGGCACCGGTTAGCTCAGGTTTCTTCCTAACAAGGTATAGTGGCCTGTATTTCTGGCCTTCTATCTCGACCGATTTGCCCCATAAGAACTCATATCCTGACGGGATCACCTTCTGGACTTCAGGCAATTTCAGGATGCTGTCAACTTTGGGCACATCGTCTTCCATGACCACTATGTTTGCCCCTTGACTTCTAAGATAGCTCGTGAACGGTCCAATTTCTGTCTCGGTGGTGTCGATTAAGGTGTCGCTTTGCAGCTTTTCTCTCGTTTTCAGGACATTGTCGATATTTTTGATAGTTTCCGATATGAGCTTGTCATCAGCTACCAATTTGAACTCCAGCAAAGCTGTTCTACCGATTAGAGATACCGCGCGGTCACGGTCGAGAACGCCGGGAAGCTGGACGAGTATGCGGTCATTTTTGAGTTTCTGGATAGTAGGTTCAAACACACCCCACTGGTCAACGCGGTTCCTTATGATCTCGATAGCCCTGTCAACAGCTTTATCAAGGCTCATGCCTTCAGGGAGCTTGCTTTTATCGACTTCCAGCAAGAGATACATACCTCCCTGAAGATCCAAGCCGAGGTTTATAGCGTTTTTCTTGAGCTCAAGGAGCTCAGACCTGGGCATTCTGGCCCTTTCTTCTGGACTCATTGTGTAATAGCGGATAGTCGGAATAAGCGTCCAGATAGCGACGACGAGCAGGAGCACTACGATGGCTACACGCCACTTTAAGCTCTTCACACGAACGCCTCCTTTTTTCTGTTTCTGGAACCGCCAATTATATTTCAGGAGCTTGAAAAACGCAATAAATCAAAGGATTTAGCGATGGATAGGTGGTTACATCTTCAGCATTTGCACCATCTTGTGTGATAGCTTGACAGCGGTTCCACAGAGCCGCAACCGCTTGAGCTCTTTTTTCTTGACTGCCATTTTAGCGTCCTTAAAATAAAGGCACAAATAGGAGGAATAGGATGAATAGAGCATCTCTAATGCTCACCCTACTCGGGTTCTCTATCCTTCTTATCTATACCGCCTGCGATAAGATAGAGAACCCATCCCCTGGATATATCACCGGTGTTGTAAAAGCAGCAGTAGTAGATACATCAGGTGATACAACGGTGGCGCCCCTCCCTGGGGCATCTGTGAGAACTATCCCTTATCATGCCTCGGCTGTGACCGACAGTCTTGGTGAATACACGCTTGAAGTCTTCCCGAGAACCTACCAGGTATATGCTAAGCACGACCCGACCGAACTCGACACCATGATAGACCTGGATCCAGACTCCGTCCTCTCCACGATCGCTTACATCGACACTGTCGTAAATGACAGCGATACGCTCATAATCACTACTACCGTCGATAGCCTCCTCGATAGCATCTATCATGTAGAGACTGTTACCTACGATTCAACCATCTCAGATGAGTATGATGTTCAGGAAGGTCAGACAGTTACAGTCCCGGATCTCGTTCTACCAGCTCAGCTCTCATATGCCGATTCTCTTATCATAAAAATTGACACAGTTAGCGTTGATACCACAAGGCCATAGGAGGGTGCTATGCGTAAGTTACTGGTAATATTTTTGGCTATTTTGGTGGCCATACCCGTTTTTGCAGGTGAGACGGGCAAGATCAAGGGGTATGTTTACGATGCAGAAACGGGCGAGCCGCTCCCAGGCGCCAATGTTATGATCGTTGGTACCAATATGGGAGCTGCTACTGATCTGGACGGGTTCTTCTTCATAATCAATATTCCACCAGGGACATACACTGTCAAGGCCTCGATGCTCAGCTATGCGGACATGGTCATCAAGAATGTGAAGGTGTATGCGGACCAGACAACCGAGCTTGTGTTCCGTCTTAAACCTCAGGCAATCCAGGCAAAAGCGATAGTTGTTACCGCAAAAGAGCCCATTGTCAAGAAAGATGTAACCTCGAGCGTCATCACAACAAGCAAAGATGAGCTGAAATCGCTTCCTGTTGAGAGCGTTGGCGATATCCTGACACAGAAAGCTGGTATTACGGTAGATGCTGGTGGTTCGATCCATGTGAGGGGCGGGCGCTCCGGCGAGGTCCTCTACATCGTCGATGGTATCCCGATAGTTGACCCGTATGGGCTCGGCACGAGCATCAGGGTTCCCACCAACCTCATTCAGGAGATGTCGCTTGTCGCCGGGACATTCAACGCAGAATACGGTAACGCAATGTCCGGCGTCGTGAACATCGTCACGGAGGAAGGTGGCAGCCGTTTCAGCGGGAACATCACCACCGCATTGGGCGACTATCTGAGCACTCACGATGAGATCTTCGTGTTGCCTCAGTCCCCGATTTTGGAGAAGATCGAGGCGATTGACACAACAGACACGACCATCGACCCCGAAAGGCTTGCCAAGTTCAGAGAGCTTGCCGCCAAACATTACGATAATCCTACCCACCCATTCAAAGTGTTTAATCCGTTCTCGCTCAATGATTTCAGGTGGAGCATATCCGGGCCGGTCATGGGCAAAAAACTCAGCTTCTTCTTCGGCGGAAGGTCGTATCAGCGTGAGGGCGCAATCTACGGAAGAAACCTCTATCTACCCACCGACACAAGGACGGACACGGTTCTCGGTCTTTATCTTGGACATGGCGATGGCAAGTGGGTCAACATGAACCCTTACTGGGAGAACTCGCTGAGCTTCAAACTCACATACAGGCCAACATCTTCCATCAAGATCATATCCTCCAACTTCTATTCAAAACGCCACAGCCGTGTTTATGCAAATGTTCTACGCTATGAGCCTCTCGCAGAGCCTCATTCCCTTAACATTGGCCGTCAGCATATACTCGGACTTAACCATGTGCTGAGCCAGAGGACATGGTATTCGCTCAGGTTCAGCTTTGCTCGCCATCAGATCAAACAGTTTGTTTATCCAGATGAGCACAGTCTCGGCTACCTCTATCCGTATTTCGCTTACCTCTTATCCCGTGCGGAGTTTTACAAGGGCGGGATTTCTATTTCATGGTATGACAGATACACGGACACATACATCGGCAAGTTTGACATCTCCAGTCAGATTAACGATGTCCATCTCGTGAAGGCTGGAATTGAAGGTTCCTACTATACTTTGAATTACCTGTCGATGGCGATCACCAATCCACGCAGTAACCCACCTGTGAGCGATACCCTTTACAGCATGACCAAGTTCAAACACAGTCCATATCAGTTTGCAGCCTATGTTCAGGACAAGATGGAGTTTAAAGACATCATCGTCAACGCCGGTGTCAGGTTCGACTATTTTGACCCTCAATGGAAAATCTGGGTTAATGATAGTGCACCGAGCCCGATGATCTGGGACACGGCCCGCGGCCCGTTCCCGGGTTACACGCAGGTAAAGCCGAAGATGCAAGTTTCGCCTCGTTTTGGCCTCGCTTTCCCAATATCCGAAGCTGGTGTGTTCCACTTCTCCTACGGGCACTTCTTCCAGGTTCCAAACCTTTACTACCTCTATCGTAATTCCAAGTTCCTGTGGGAGAGAAAAGCCAACAGAACATATCTCGGCAACGCCAATCTTAATCCTCAGAGAACAGTTGCCTTTGAGGTTGGCTTCAAACAGGGCATCGGAAACAACTTCGGCGTCGAGGTTATAGGTTATTACAAAGACATCCGCGACCTTGTCGCTACCAAACTTATGCCGACCTATGTGGCTGGCGATCATTATGTTACCTATGTGAACAGGGACTATGGAAATGTTCGCGGTATATCCCTGTTCTTGAAATTCAGGAACATAGGCAACCTGTCTGGTGAGCTTGATTACACTTATCAGATAGCGGAAGGCACAAACTCTTATCCTCGCGATCTCTTCTCCGATCTCCGTCATGGAGTTGAGCCGCCCAAATCGCTTGTGCCGCTTGCATGGGATGAGAGACATAAGATCAGCGGAACTATAACCTATGCCGTTCCAAACAATTTCGATGTGACGGTTACGGCCACTTACGGGAGCGGGCTCCCATACACACCTACCGATAGGGAAGGCAACAGGATCGGCGATGAGAACTCTGCGAGGAGACCGCCGAGATTTGGAATGAACCTTTACTTCAACAAATACATCAAGATAGCCAGCACCGTAAGCGCTTCCGTCTATGTCAAGGTGTATAACCTGCTCGACCATCTCAACGAGAACATCGTCTATACGGATACCGGCCGCGCTACATACACTAACAGGATGATCGAGGGCGCAGAGCCCGGTTACTATCTGAGACCAAACTACTTCAGCTCACCGAGACAGGTGAGATTTGGCGTTTCTGTCTCCTTCTGAGACAATCAGGGAGGATAAAATATGCTTAAGAGAATACTGGCAGTGGCAGTTCTAATGGCTTCCTTTGCCTATGCAGGAGTCCCTGGCCAGAAACACATGAGCAAAGAGGAGCTGGCCAAGCTATCCCCGGAACAGATAGGCAAAGGTGCTACCGTTGGGACGAAAGGCCATCAGGACAGGAAGCTTGGAATCTTTCAGGGCAACCAGATCAGAGTTAAGGGATTTAACTTTGGGCCGCTCGGCGGTCCTGACCGCGTGGATCCGTGGCCAAGACTTGAATGGCCCGCATACTCCGGCCACGAATATATCTATGAGATTTCACCACTTATAGCTGCGAAAGTGCCTGCCATCGCAGCAAACGGCGATACTGTCTGGACCCCGATAGTGGACGATGGTGTGCAGGATGGTGGTGACGAGGACTTTGAGCCTCTACACGGCTATGCCAATCCCCTCAATGACACATTTGCGTTTTCAAATATGCCGAACACATGGCCCGAGCAGTGGGGGGACTACATAACTGTGTTTGGCGACACGATAAGGAACCTCGCTGGAAACATCTGGCCTGATGCATTCAACAGGATTACAAGTTACGGAGGCGGGCCTGACACACTCGTGCCGGTTGTGACTGCAGATCAGGAAGGCTTCTACATAATGCGCGACGATGCGAGCAGGAAGTTTATGCCGGGCAACCCCTATGGCAACCCGGTTTATTTCCCTGGATTCACTCCTGAGGGTGATTCCCTGCACGGACTTGGTGTGCAGGTGGATGTGAGAGGCTACCAATGGGGTGCAAAACCTGTAGAAGATGTGTTGATAATGTCCTATGTCGTGCGAAATGTCTCCCAGTATGACATTGACACCATGGTTGTGGGCATGTTCGGTGACTTCCGCATCGGCGGGCCTGGCTCCGACTTCGACGATGACATGTACACATTCGACAGCACCCAGAACATGGTTATTATCTACGACCAGGACGGCTATGGCCGTGCTGCCGATGGCACTCCTTACAGGTGCGGAATGGTGGGGTTTAAGTTCCTTGAAAGCCCCGGTGTCCCAAACGATGGAATAGACAACGATGGTGACGGAATGATCGATGAGAGCATGTATGACGGCATCGATAACGATCACGATTGGGATTCCACCTCAGGGAACTGGAAGGATGATGTTGGCCGAGACGGTATCGCTGGAACCGGTGACATCGGCGAAGGAAACCATGTTCCGGACTGGGGCGAGCCTCATTTCGATATGCTTGACCCTGACGAGAAGGACGAGCTCGGCCTGACATCGGCCACATTTTTCCACTACGGATCCCATTTCGCCTCACAGGACAACGACATGTGGCAACTTATGACACCTGGAACTTACATTGACACCGTTCCGGTAGGCGACTACATCATGGTCTTCGGTTCAGGTTATTTCAGGCTGCCGGTCGGTGGGTTCCAGAGGTATTCGATAGCGCTGGTTATGGGACAGGATTGGGATGATCTCTACGCTAATGCCTCGAAAGCTCAGGAGATTTACAACCGTGCATACCAGTTCCCGAAAGCACCTCCTACCCCCACCACACTTGCGAAACCCGGCGACGGAACCGTTACGCTTTACTGGGACAATGCGGCCGAAAGATCACCTGACTTTGAAGGATATGCAATTTACAGGAGTGAGGACAGAGGGCTTACATGGGGCGAGCCGATAACGGACGCTTACGGCAGACAAGTTTACTGGAAACCACTTGCACAGTTCGATGTTATCGACGGAGACACCGGTCTGTTCCCTGTAGGCGTTAACGGCGCCCATTTCTATGTGGGCAACGATACGGGCATCAAACACTCATGGACGGACACCACTGTCGTCAATGGCAAACATTACTGGTATGTCGTGACAGCATACGCCACCCCGCCTGAGTCACTTGAGATTCCTGTTCTTCAGACCTCCTTCACGCTTGACAATAATCCAAGTGTTGTCGAGGTTGTGCCAGATGCGAAGCCTATCGGCTATGTGCCGGCTGAGGTTGAGTTCATCGATAGCGGTTCAAATCGCGTTGGCACAGGCGATATAGAGGCGCAGGTCGTTGTGCCGGGCGATGTCAAGGACAACGAAAAGTATCGCATCACCTTTGAGGATAGGCTTGGCGAGCTTTACTACATAATCACTGATGTCACGGATTCGCCCAAGGTTGTTGCCCAATCAAACCACATAAACGGCGAGGACGACGGACCGATCTTCGACGGCATCAGGTTTGTTCTTAACAACGATTCTTTGAGGATCGACACGGCTTACTGGGAAGCAAGAACATCGACAAACTTCGATGTGAGAATGGATCTGCCTCGTCGAGCTGTGAAATCGCCTTATGACTTTGAGGTCGTCTTCGGTGAAAGCAGCGTGGTGTATTATGGTCTTATTCCGAATCCCGCAATGCTTGTCCCAGTGAACTTCAAAGTCTATCGCATTCAGGGCAATCAGCGTGTGGTTGACACAGTGGCATTCTTAGAGGGATCTCCTTCAAGCCGTGACACAATGATCGATGACCCTCACGGGAACGACATCATCTTCACCTTTGTGTGGGATAGCACGATTAACAATTATCGTCCAAGCTGGTCTCTCAGGTTTGAATATCAGGGAGCTGATTCCGCGATACCGCCGACAGACGGTGAAATAGCTTACTTCCACACAGGAAAACCGTTCGGAGTTTATGATACGGTAATGTTCGTAACACACGGAGAGGGAGCCAACAACGAGGAAATCGTAAACAGTCTCGATAGCATAGCAGTTGTGCCTAATCCTTATGTGGTTGCTGCAGAATGGGAGATTAGGGATCCGAACATACGATTCGGTCGTGGCGATATGGAGCTCCACTTCATCAATCTGCCACCTGAGTGCACGATTCGCATCTATACGCTTAACGGAGAGCTTGTCGATGTCCTCCATCATGTGCCAGGAGATCCTGAGTACATCGATCCCGGAACGCAGAAATGGAACCTGCTCACAAAGGACGGATATGAGATTTCTTACGGTGTATACATCTACCATGTTGAGGTTCCCGATGGCAATGGCGGAGTTCTTGCTACACACATTGGCAAATTTGCGGTGATTAAGTAAGGAGGCCAGCAATGAAACGAGTAATCATTTTATTGTTCATTTCGGTAGCAATACTTTCAGCCCAGGCTGTCAGCAAAGTCGGCATGACAGCTGCCCAGTTCCTCAAGATTGGGGTTGGCGCAAGAGCGACGGGCATGGGCGAGGCTTTTGTGGCTGTGGCGAACGATGCCTCAGCCCTCTACTGGAATCCTGCCGGCATTGCCGAAGTTAAATCCCCTGAATTCATTTTCGTGAAAACCAACTGGATAGCAGACATTTACCATGCTTACTTCGGATTCGCGATGCCTATCGGGATTATGGGAACAATCGGAGGCTCAGTCACTTATCTTGGGATGCCCGATATGGAAGTGCGCACGGTGTATGAGCCAAACGGCACAGGCGAGCGGTTCAGCGCAAGCGATGTGGCAGTCACATTCTCATACGGAAAGTTCTTCACCGACAAGTTCTCGTTCGGTGTCAACACGAAACTCGTCTCGGAGACGATCTACCGCATGAATGCTACCGGCGTGGCGGTTGATATCGGTTTGCTCTACCGCATAGATTTTCACAACATCAGGCTGGGCATGAACTTCTCTAACTTTGGCACAAAGATGCAACTCACAGGAGAGAATACGGGATTTGTCTATCATCCGGATCCGAGCAGAGGTCCGAGCACTCAGCCTCATGTTCCCGCTGAGCTTAAAACCGGCAAATATGAGCTTCCGATGAGATTTCAGGTTGGCCTTGCTGGTTATCTGGTTGAGAAACCGAATTTCAAAGTTCTTCTGGCAGTTGATGCCGTGCATCCTAACGATAACACTGAATATTTCAATGTCGGAACCGAAATTAGCCTCTTGAATATGCTTTATGTTCGTGGCGGTTACAGGACAATAGGCATGAGGGACGCGGAAGGCGGGCTGAGCTTCGGCATGGGCGTGAACTGGAGGATCCCAGGTTCCGTTATGAACCTTAAAGTGGATTATTCCTACACGGATTTTGGCAGACTGAAAAACACACATAGAGTTACGCTTGGGACAAGTTTCTGAGCGGTCATCTTCCAATGTGCGGCGCGCGAAGCGCGCCGCACACCTCCCTTTCGATCCCCCCTTGACTTCAAACCTAACCTTGAGTAATTAAAAAACAGTTACTTTAAAAGCTTGACAATTAAATCCAAACTTGTAATAATTACAATCTCAAACAAACTTTAAAAAGGAGGTAAGGCCATGGAGAAAAAACTCCCTGTGCTTGGAGAGAAGTTCCCTGAGGTCGAGGTCAAAACAACACACGGCATGCTGAAGCTGCCGGATTATGCTACCAAAGAGGGCAAATGGATGGTTCTTTTCAGCCACCCAGCTGATTTCACTCCCGTTTGCACCACTGAATTTGTCGGCTTCCAGCTCAGATATGAGAAATTCCAGGAATTGAACGCCAAGCTCATAGGGCTTAGTGTCGATCAGGTTTTCAGCCACCTAAAATGGACCGAGTGGATCAGGAACAACATTGAAGTCGATGGCAAGAAAATCGACATTCAGTTCCCAATAATAGCTGACGACAAGGGCGAGCTTGCCGAGATGCTCGGTATGATACCTGCCGGCGCAACGATAACGGCGAGGGCAGTCTTCATAGTAGATCCCAAAGGTGTCATAAGAGCGATAATTTACTATCCGGCAGAGGTCGGTCGTGACATTGACGAGATCCTCAGGCTGCTCAAGGCCCTCCAGACGAGCGATGAGCATGGCGTTGCACTGCCTCACAAATGGCCTGAGAATGAGCTTATCGGCGACAGGGTTATTGTCCCGCCGGCAGCCACCGTGGATCAGGTCAAGGAGCGCGAGGAGGCTGAGAAGAAGGGCGAGATCGAGTGCTTTGACTGGTGGCTTTGCCATAAGAAGATTTGATCAAGATGGTGCTGAGCAACAGTATTGGGCACGGGTTGGTTATCCACCAATCCGTGCCTTTTCCGTTAAAACTTGATAATTTGCCCTCTCCTGCTTTATTTAAGAACCAACAAAGGAGGTGTTGATCATGGCTTTTGAGGAACTCATCAAAACGGCTGATTGGAAGTCCGAGAAGCATGCGCCTGTTATCGAGTTGCCCGAAAAGGTGAAGAAGGGCGAGCTCACACATGTCACGGTGAGTGTTGGCAAAGAGATCCCGCATCCCAACACACTTGAGCACCACATCGAGTGGATCGATGTGTATTTCAAACCTGAGGGCGGGGGAGTGGTCTATCACATCGCCAGATTTGATTTTGCCGCTCATGGAGCACTTGAGGGACTTATTTCCGAACCGGTTGCCACTTTTGCGTTCAAGACAGATAAACCTGGCACGCTCTACGCCTTCTCGTTCTGCAACATACATGGGCTCTGGGGTGGAACCGCCGAAGTGAAGGTTGAGTAATGAATAAATTAGGGGCGCCTAACGGCGCCCTTTTTTGTGCGGAGGTGAACCGTGGAGGACAAAGAAAAAGTTGTCCTTGAGGCTATGAAGAAGGCTGGTGAACCTTTGAAGACAGCCGAAATCGCCCGTCTCACCGGGCTTGACAGCAAAGAAGTGAGCAAAATAATCAAAAAACTTAAGAAAGAAGGGAAGGTTACTTCCCCTAAAAGGTGTTATTACGCACCTGCTGATTGAAAAGGAGGTAATGTCATGGCATCCAAAGAACTGCTTAAGCTTTTAGATGAAGCTGTGGCAAGAGAAATTCAGGTGTCTATTCAATATATGTGGCAGCATATACTCTGGAAGGGGATTAAGGGGTTCGCAGTGAAAGACGAACTTAAGAAGATAGCCATCGAAGAGATGAAGCATGCGGAGGATATAGCTGAAAGGATTGCGTATTTCGGAGAGGTTCCGACCACAAAGCCAAGCGAGATTGTCGTCGGTGATACCCTGAAAGAAATGATGGAGCAGGACATCAAAGACGAGGAGTATGCCATTGAGCTTTATCAGCGCATAATCCAGAAAGCTCAGGAAGAAGGTGACCACGGCACAGCTCATCTTTTCAAAAAAATTTTGATGGACGAGGAAGAGCATCTCGATTTCTTCCGCGGCATACTTGAAGATCTGTAGAAAACAGCATGGTGAAATGATTTTTACCTTTGTGGTGATGTCTTTTACTATCAAAAGGGAGCTAAATGGTCATGAATCTCAAGGCGTTGTATAAAATAAGTTATGGTGTGTATATCGTGGCGTCGAAGAAGGGCGATAAATTCAACGGACAGATAGCGAACACGGTGTTTCAGGTGACTTCTGAGCCGCCTCAGATTGCAATAAGCATCAACAAGTCGAATCTGACACATGAATTCATCGAGTCAAGCGGGGTGTTTACTGTTTCCGTTCTATCGACCGAGACTCCTATGACCCAGATTGGCAAGTTCGGCTTCAAATCAGGCAGGGACATCGACAAATTTGAGTCAACTAATTACAAGGTGGGTAAAACCGGAGCTCCGATAGTTCTGGACAATGCACTCGCTTATCTTGAATGTGAGGTTGTTAAGTCGCTTGACACTGGCACACATACAATTTTTGTCGGCCGTATTGTTGATGCCGATGTTCTCAGCGACGGTGAGCCTATGACTTACGCCTACTATCATCAGATTAAGAAAGGCAAGTCCCCCAAAACTGCTCCGACTTATATTGCCGATGGTGAGGGGACAAGAACCAAAAAGGAGAGTAAAAAGATGGCAAAATATAGGTGCCAGATATGTGGCTACATATACGACCCTGAAGAGGGCGATCCCGATTCTGGGATCAAACCTGGCACGCCATTTGAGGAGCTGCCAGACGATTGGGTATGCCCCATTTGCGGCGCAGGTAAGGAAGACTTTGAAAAGGTCGAAGATTAGACCTGGAGGGCTTTATGGCTGTCATAGAAATTAAACCCGATGTCTATTTTGTCGGGGCAATACATTGGGACAGACAGATTTTTGACGAGCTAATTCCACTTCCGGATGGAACATCTTATAACGCCTACATAGTGCGAGGCTCCGAAAAAACTGCATTGATAGACACTGTCGATCCAGAGGTTCAGGAACAACTGCTCAGAAACCTGAGGAAGTTGGGGGTTGAAAAAATCGATTATATCATCTCAAATCATGCGGAACAGGATCATTCTGGCTCCATCCCCAAAATTCTCGAGCTCTATCCAGAGGCGAAAGTGGTCACCAACTCTAAATGCAAGGCGTTCCTTATCAACCTCTTGCTCATTCCCGAGGACAAATTCATAGAAATTAAAGAGGGCGACGAGCTTTCTCTGGGTAACAAGACCCTAAGGTTCATTATGACCCCGTGGGTGCACTGGCCGGAAACGATGTCCACATATCTTGTTGAAGATAGGATTTTGTTCTCCTGCGACTTCTTCGGTTCCCATCTGGCAACGAGTGTGATGCTTGTCGATGACAACCCTAAAGTGGTCGAGGACGCAAAGCGGTATTACGCCGAGATCATGATGCCGTTCCGAAACATCATCAAAAAGAATATCGACAAAATCTCAAAACTCGACATCGATATGATAGCCCCAAGTCACGGCCCAATTTACAGGAAACCTGAGATCATAATAGACGCCTATTCCGATTGGATCTCGGATGCGGTTAAAAACGAGGTTGTCGTCCCTTATGTTTCCATGCACGGGAGCACCAAAAAGATGGTTGACCACTTCATAGACGCCCTGATCGAGCGCGGCATGATAGTTCGGACATGTAACCTTACGCATGCGGACATGGGAAAAATGGCCATGACGCTTGTGGAAGCGGCGACTATCGTGTTCGCCACTCCGATGGTGCTTTCCGGTGCCCACCCTGCGGCAGTTTATGCGGCATTTCTGACCAATGCGCTGAGGCCCAAGCTGAAATTTGCTTCCATGATAGGCTCTTACGGATGGGGAGGCCGGATGCTCGATCAGATTAAGAGCCTGATCTCCAACCTCAAGGTCGAGTTTCTTGACCCTGTCCTGATAAAGGGCTACCCGAGAGAAGATGATTTCAGGAAACTCGACGACCTTGCTGACCGAATTCTAACTAAGCATAAAGAAATTGGTATAGCCTGACGCTTTTCGGTGGTTAGCAAAAAAGAGCCGTGCGTTCAACGCACGGCTCTTCTATTTCTAAGGGCCGCCCCTACACAATATAACTCAACAACCTTGCTGTCAGAAGCCCATAGCTGGGGCACTTGTTTGCCCTCTCTGGCCTCCAACGCCCCCCTGGGTATTACCTCCCTCACGCGATCCACCGGATCGGCTATTGCCCATATCCCAACCCGATGAGGTTTGTTGCAAACCACCGTTTTGGCCCGCAACTTCGCCACCGGTCTTGCTTCCGCCGGCGACCAGCGCCAGCTCCAGATCAGCAAGTGCTGAGCGATATTGAGCAAGGGCGGTTATGAAATTTACTCTCGCCGACAGATAAGCAAGTTCAGCGTCCATCACATCAAGAGAAGTTGCAAGGCCGCTCTTGTATTGCTCTTCTGCCATCGAGAACATCTTTTTCGCAAGCTTAAGGTTCTCCTTCTGAGACACTATCGTTCTTCTTGCGGCTTCAAGATCACGATACGCTTTCTTGACTTCCAGCACCGCACCGCTGATAGCCATCTGGCGCATAACCCTTAGCGATTTTAACTGAATTTCCATCGACTTTACCTGAGCATCGGTTTTAAATCCGTCAAAAATAGGAAATTGAGCACCAAGCACAGCTGTCCAGCTCCCACCCCATTTCTCCTCAAAGCCGTGTGGCCGTTCGTAATTATATTGCCACGAGGCGAAGAGGGAAGGCTTATCCGACGCCTTCTGCGCTGAGATCAACCTTTCCATAGCCGCAATTTGCACATCAAGCTGTCTTATATCTAATCTATTGTTAATGGCAATGTCTATAAGTGAATCCAGATCGGCGTTATAATCTATAAAGTTCAAGGAATCAATAGGTTCTACCCAAACGGTATCCGGTAACCCCATGGCAAATCGGAGCGCTTCCACTGCTGATTTGTATCCGTTCTCGGCCTGAATTACCGACGGCTCTGCATTTTTCCATTCCACTTTCGCCCGAAGAAGCTCAAAATCTGATGCATAGCCGTTGTCGTAGCGCACTTTTACGGATTCATAGTGTGTCTTCTTCTCTTTGTATGCGGTCACCGAAAGGTTGTATAGGGCTTTTGTCATAAGCGCAGTGTAATACAGTTTTTGAACTTGATTTTTAACTCGCGCTTCTTCTATCTTAAGCTCGATTTCCTTTGCTGCCGACGAGAGTTTGGATGCCTTATAGCCATTAATTCTTGCACCCCATGTGAATATCGGATACGAGACTGAGAACTGGAGTTTGTAGTTATTCGGCTTTCCGAATTCCATCTGCGTGAATGTGTAATGCGGAATGAGTATGCCGCCGGGCCCTGGCTCAAGATATTGGAGCACAGGCATGGTCATTTTCTGGACATAGGAAAGCCTTGCATATGTGGCAGAGGCACTTATCGTTGGGAAAAATGAGCTTTTGGCGGCAAGCACATCATACTGTGATACTGCGACGGCTAAGCGGGCTGCCGCTATCTGCTGATTTTGCTCAAGTGCTATCTGGATCGCCTGACTTTCCGTTACTTTCAGCGTGTCCATCGACAGAACTGCCATCAAAAAAATCAGGTTCATTGCTGTTCCTCCTTTTCCGACATCGCTCCGTTTAAGAAAAGCTCAGTTGCTATGCTGGACATCTCATCGGGGGCGATGTCAATGTCGAAAACCACCGAATTTATGACCATTTTCTGCAATAGCCCTGTTAGTGCAGAGCTGAGCCATAGGGGATTTATAGGCTTCAAATAGCCTTCGTCGATGCACTCTTTCATCAATCTCATTATGAACTCCTGACTTTGACGATAAAGCTCTATGTGCTTCATTTTGTGTTTCTTGCTGTGGCCTTTACCTGAACTTGCTATTTCTTCGTTGAGTATCATGAAAAAGATCTGCTTGTGTCTCGTTATGTAATGGAAATATGAGCTTATGCCCTCTTTGAGCCTATCAAGCGGGTCATTAAGGGTGGATATTTTTTCTTTTATCGTGTCGATCATACCCCTGATCATGAATTCGATAGTCTGGAAAAACAGCTGCTCTTTCGACTTGAAGTAGAGGTAAATTGTGCCTTTCGCGATTCCAGCGCGTTCTGCGATCTCATCCATCTTTGCGGCATGAAACCCTTTTTCGGCGAAAACCTCTTCAGCAACCATCAAGATTTTCAGTTTCGTTTTCTTTTCCATCTCACATCCCCTTTCTGACTGACTGGTCAGTCATGTATGGTAAATTTAAAGCATGTGTTTGTCAAGCAATTGAGGACATGATCTTGAGGATATTGGAGTTGTGGCGGGTATGGGAATTGGGAATTTTGAGACGGCATGGATTTGTTATGCAGGTTATAACGGGCACTTGAAAACGCAAAACTGTTGGTCAAAAATAATGCGTTGAAAGTAAGGAGCTACCATGAAAATAACCTTCAAGCTTAACGGAGAACAGGTATCCGTTGAAACTCTTCCTACGATGAGGCTGCTTGATGTTTTGAGGGAAGAGTTCGGCCTCATCGGAGTTAAAGAGGCGTGCGGCGAGGGCGAATGTGGTGCCTGCGCCGTGATAATGGATGGCAGACTCGTCCACTCCTGCCTTGTCCCTGTTGCCGCTGTCAATGGCTCCGAGATATTGACGATAGAGGGTTACAGGGAGACGGAACGCCATAAAGTGCTCATGGAGGCGTTCGCAGAGGCCGGCGCTGTCCAGTGCGGCTTTTGCACGCCCGGCTTCGTAATGGCGATCGAGGCTTTACTGAGGCGAAACCCGCATCCCAACGAGGATGAGATCAAAGAGGCAATATCGGGCAACATCTGCCGGTGCACGGGATACGACATGATCATCGATGCGGTTAAGATCGCGGCAAAGAAAGGAGAAGGGCTATGGTGAATTTCTACATACCTGAAACATTGCAGCAGGCACTTGAGATCAGAGGAAAAGAAAAAGCAATCGTGTTTGCAGGCGGAACGGACCTCATGGTCAGGGCACGGGTGTGGTTCGGTGTCCCTTCAAATTTTGATAAGCCCGTGGTTTACATCGGAAAACTCAAAGAACTCAAAGGGGTTTCGATGCAGGACGGGGTGATTCATATCAAGGCCGCTACATCTTTGACTGATCTCCTCGATGATCCACTTGTGCCTCAACCGCTTAAGGATGCCATTAGTTCGATGGCTGCTCCTGCCATACGCAACATGGGCACAATAGGCGGCAACATCTGCAACGCATCGCCGGCAGGTGACACTTTGCCTGTGCTTTACACGATGGACGCTGTGCTTACCCTGCGAAGTGTATCCTCCACGAGAGAAGTCCCCATTGACGAGTTCATTCTCGGCCCGGGCAAAACGGCCATACGAGACGACGAGATACTCACCGAGATAAGCTTCAAGGTGCCCCAATTCGATGTTTATACATTCCGCAAGGTCGGCACTCGCAAAGCGAATGCACTATCCAAACTGTCGTTCATGGGCATGTTGGCTTTTGATGGTGACCGTGTCGCGGATTTCCGTGCCGCTTTCGGCGCAGTCGCTCCAACCGTCGTGAGGTCAAGGGATGCCGAGCTCAAGATCATTGGAAAGACCAGAGACGAGGTGGTTTCCGTGATACCTGAACTCCTGGGGGATTACAGCAAACTCATCAGGCCGATAGACGATCAGAGATCAACGGCATTTTACAGAAAAAATGTGTCTCTGCGCCTGTTAGAACATTTTCTGAATACGCACCTTAAGTAGATGGACTACCTTAATTCCCTGATCGAGCTGGTTGAGCCGATACCGGTGCGCGATGTCGTTGTCGGCATCTTTGACACCGTTGTGGTGAGTGACATGGCAGCCGGGTTGGCAAGCACTTTACGGGACAATTATCCTGGGCCACACGGTGGCATCTCAAACGGCGGTCGCCTGACCAGTTTGAGCCTCAGGGAGCTGGCAAAGCTGGCCGTTTCGGACAACCTCATAGAGGCCTCTGTAGGAATGGCTGCCATCAACAGCTTCTTCAACTCCCCGAAACGCGGGTTTCAGGTCATGAACGGCATCGACCTGATAAAAGCTGTTGCCATAGGCAGATCCCTTGCGTTTATCGGCCACTTTCCGTTCGTCAACATGTTTTCCGATGTTGCGGACAGGCTTGCCGTGTTTGAACGGCAGCCTATGGACGGCGACATCCCCTCGTCTGAGATACCGTCTGAACTCCCGAAATTCGATGTCGTCGTCATAACCTCGACCACACTGACAAACCACACCTTCGGTGAAGTCATAAGTCATTCATCTCCAAACTCATTCAAGATTTTGCTTGGTCCCAGCACCCCGCTGTCGCCTGTGCTGTTTGATTACGGCGTCGATGCCCTCTGCGGCACAGTAGTTGTTGACACGGAGCTTGCTGTCAGGCATGTAAAAGAAGCTGTCCCGTTCCACGATTTCAATGGAATAGAGCATGTCACATTTTTAAGAGACGGATTGAACTGGCATGATCGATGAGATTATTTACCAAAAACTTATCTCGCTTAAGCGTGATGGTGGCGAGGCCGTCCTTGTGACAGTCATCGAAAAGCTAAGCGAAGGTCCGGCTCGGGTAGGGGCGAAGATGCTGGTTCTGCCTGACGGCAGTCATATCGGCACGGTTGGCGGAGGCTCGCTTGAGCTGTCGGCTGTGAAAAAAGCGCTGGAGTTCATGCGATCAAAGTCGTCCGGAATCGTCAGATACAACCTGAATGCGAGTGCGGATGCGCCTGACGAGGTGCATGTGCCGATGGTGTGCGGCGGCAAAGTCGCCCTGTTTTTCGAGTATATCACCTCAGGCCCATCGGTTTACATCTTCGGAGCGGGCAATGTCGGTCGTGAGATCGCAGCGCTGGCGTCCAGAAGTGGCTTCATGGTCACCGTTTTTGACCCCAGTGAGGAAGCGCTCGACCTGCTTGACCCGTCCGTGAAGAAAGTCAGAACGGACTATCTTAAGCTTTTCGACGATTTTTCGCCGCGCCCTGAAAGTTTCTTCATCGTCTGCACACTCAGCCACCGAAGCGATTTTATGGTTCTCAAGAGGTTGCTGAGAGGCGATTACAGACCTGCATACATCGGCATGCTTGCCTCGGAGCACAAGCTCCTTGAGGTCATGAAGCTGCTGAGAGATGAGTTGGGCGCTGATGTGCCTGAGATCGATAAGCTGTATTCCCCGATTGGGCTGGACATAGGCGGCGAAACGCCAGCGGAAATAGCGATTTCCGCTGTCGCAGAGATGCAGGGATTGCGCTACGGCCGCAAAAATTTGCCCCACAAATCCGCCGTGCGCAGAATTGTCGGGATGCTCTTACCCCTTCCTGATGCCTCTGATTAGTTTATAATTCAGCAACTTCAAAAACGGAGGTCAAAAGATGAAAAAAGCTTTCGTGGCGATTGTTAGTCTATTGATTTTTTTCGGCCAATCCAGCGCACTTGTGAGATATGTCTTCCCGAAACTGGAAATTCAGGATTCGAGCGTTATCGTATCGGTTAAGACGGATGCACCTGTCACAAAGCCCAATGTTTACTACGACAGGTTTGATGGAGATGGCCCTTATGGCGATTACCTCTACAACCTTTACTTCCGAAACGACACAAGCGACACCTTCTTTCAGTTCAGGTTTAAGCACATCGAGCCCAATGTGTTGTATCGCTACATTGTGACGGTCAACAACGAGAAGAACCTGACCATCCCTTCGAGAGAGAGGTATTTCAGGGTTCTGAAGGACGAAGATGGCAGCCTGAAATTCGGACTTGCCTACGATGTCCTGCCATTTGCGGGCTATTCGGGAGATGGCGTTGTGTCGATCAGGTGGACGCTGACGAAGGACGCCGACATGGGCTATGTCGTTGTTTACGACGGCGATAAGGCCGTCGCGCGGGCGGGAAGTGCCGGGAAAAGCAGGGAATTCGAGTTCAGGATAAAGGCGCTGGATTACGGTAAGCGCTATACCTATATGACTTATTCCGTATCGGGCAGTGATACGCTGAAGATGGGCGGCTCTTTTGCCATGCCGAAAAAGCCCGGACAGGATTTCTCTTTCGTGTTGATGGGCGATTCGAGGTCAAACTGGCGCTGGCCGAACAGCGTCGATCACACCAGCTATGTGGCGGCATCGAGTTTGAACCTGCTTTCGAGGATTCTCGGCAGATACGACCATGATTTTGTGATTTTCAGCGGCGACCTGATTGGAGGCGGCACTACGGATACGCTTCAGGCAGAGGATCAATACAAGGCATGGCTGTCGGCGGTGTGGCACGATAACCGCAACGCTTTCTATTTCAATGTTGTAGGCAATCATGATGCCACAGCGCCCAACCGCAGGTTGCCAAACGGGGATTACATACCGCTCAAGCCACCTTACGCCTCCGAATGCTACTGGTCGAGGATGTTTGTGCTGCCCGAAAACGGCCCCAGAGCACCGAAAGGCGCCGCTCCTTACCTTGAAAACACCTACTCCTTCGACTGGGGAGATGTCCATTTCGTGGTTCTGAACGACGATTATGGCTATTACCGCAAGAACAAGCATCGCAAACCGGCATCGCTCACTCCAGCCCAATGGGAATGGCTGATAAATGACCTTAAGTCAAATCAGGGTAAGTGGATCATCGTGTCATACCATGAGCCCACATTTTCGCCGCTCGGAAGGCAGGATTTCGACTCCACTCAGATCGACAGCCTCTGGCATGTATTTGACCGATATGGCGTTGTCGCCGTCGTCAACGGCCACGAGCACATCTACGCAAGGATCGCAGTCGATTCCAACCTTGTCAAAGGCATGAAGAGGACCATACCGCAGATTATCTCAGGTCGCGCCGGTGCGCCTAAATACAACATCCACCGTAAGTTGCACTTCAGTCAGAACATCAAGGCGATCGACAACCGCCGCCATTTCGTTCTTGTGAATGCATCGGCGGATTCCCTTGTCTTTAAAGCCATCGATTTCGATGGAAAGGTCTTTGACAGATGGGTGATAAGAAGGTAAAGCGTAAACACGGCAGGAGAGGTAAAAAGCGGGAAAAGTCGATAGTTGTCAGCCCAAAGGAGAAGGGCGAGCTCTTTATCCTCAAGCTTGAGGACATAACAGACACGGGCCTGGCGGTTGGCAAAATCAAGGGGCACTATGTCGTTTTTGTTCAGGGCGGCATTCCGGGTGAGAAAGTCAGGGTCAAGCTCACGGAACGGCGCAAACAACACGCACTCGGCTATGTGGTTGAAGTCCTTGAACCGTCAGATGATCGGATAGATCCCTCATGTCCCCATTTCCCTCAATGCGGCAGCTGCTCATGGCAGATGCTCAGGTATTCCGCACAGCTGAAATTCAAGGAAAACTTCGTGAGGAAAGCGTTTGAGGCAAACAACCTGCCGACAGACAGGATTTTGCCGATCGAGGGGATGAGAATCCCATGGTATTTCAGGAACCGCGGTATCTACCCGTTGAAACGCAGCGGCCCAAAGGTGTTCATGGGATTTTACGAGCGCGGCAGCCACAGAATCGTCGATATCCATGAATGTCCTGTCCAGTATCCCATGCTGGTTAAGGTTGCGAATCGTTTCCGCGAGCTTCTCAAATCTGAGCCGATCACGATTTACAACGAGGAAAAGGATTTCGGCAAACTGCGATACTTCATCATTCGAGGCAGCAAGCGGATGAACGAGATGCTGGTGACGCTTGTAACGAGGCGGCAGGGCATATCCCGAAAGTTTGCGGATAAAGTGATGGCGCTTGACGACAGGATTATAGGCGTGGCCGAGAACATCAACCCGCATAAATCCAATGTGATTTACGGACTTATAACGAGGAAGGCGGTCGGCAGGGATTACTACATGGAGACGGTTTTAAATCGGCGCTTCCGAATTTCAGCCCCGTCGTTTTTCCAGACGAACATCGAACAGGTTGAAAAGCTCATCAAAGAGCTCAGAGCGAATGTGACCTCCCGTTACTCTCTCCTTGTCGATGCTTACAGCGGAGTTGGCCTGTTTTCGATAATAATGTCCGACTTATCCGACAAAGTCGTTGGTGTGGAGGAGTCCATATCATCACACACCGACGCAATCGCCAACCGGGACATCAACGACCAGATGAACATAGAATTTGTGCGTGGCAACGCAGAGGATTACCTTGAAACGGTCCATCCAGATGCTTTGATCGTGGATCCGCCCCGCAAGGGGCTGACAGACAGAGGGTTAGAAGCGATAAACATCTCGCTACCGAGGGAGATATTTTACATCTCTTGCAATCCGTTGAGCTTTGCGAAGGACGCATCAAAGCTCATCATGTCAGGATATGAACTCGTTTTCGCGCGGCCATACGACTTCTTCCCGCAGACGCACCATGTGGAATTGCTATCGAAGTTCGTTCGGAAATAATTTGCACTCAATAATTTCTTGCTCCGAATATGCCGCGACCGATCCTGACCATGGTCGAGCCTTCCAAAATCGCCCATTCAAAATCTTCGCTCATGCCCATCGAAAGGATCGGCAGGTCAATGTGGAACTCGTTTTCCAGCCTGTCACGCAGCTCCCTGAGCATGCGGAACGCCTCACGGGATCGGGTTTCCTCAGGTGGATATGGCCCTACGGTCATGAGGCCGCGAACATCCAAAACTTCTGATTCCAGCACGGCTCTGAGCAGGTCTGCGGCATCGCCCGGCATGACGCCATGTTTTTGCAGTTCCCCAGATGTGTTGACCTCTATCAGACAGCGCATATTGCCGCCGTGTATTCGCTTTTTCAGCTCCTCCACTAACGGGATTCGGTCCACTGACTGGATGAAATCAAACAGTTTGACCGCTTTTTTGACTTTATTCCGCTGGAGATAGCCTATCATGTGCCATTCCACATCCCTGCCTATCTGAGGGATTTTCTGTTCGGCTTCCTGAACCCTATTCTCGCCCAAAACCTTCAGCCCTGCATTTATGCCCGCAACTATCCGCTCGATGTCTATGCCCTTCGTCACGCCGAGTATCGTGATCTCATCGGGATCGCGCCCCACTTTTCTCGCAGCATCGTAAATCTTGTTTCTCACAACCTCAAGGTTTTTCGCCACATCAACCATTTTTACCTCCCTCTCGCCCGTCAGACCTCGACACCTGCTTGACGGAGCATCTCAAGGAATCCATCTTCGTTTATCGTTTTGACGCCTAACTCTTGAGCGCGGCGGAACTTCGAGCCCGGGTTTTCGCCAACAACCACCAGATCCGTTTTCCTCGATACCGAGTTCGAGACGCGCCCGCCGAGCGACTCTACCAGCTCTCTGGCCCTGTCCCGCGTCATGGAGCTCAACGCCCCGGTGAATACGACGGTTTTTCCTGCAAACGGAGACTCCTTGACCTCCCGCGTTTCCGCTTCTTTCAGAGTTAGACCGGCTTTGAACATCTTTTCGATGACCTGAATGTTGCGTGGCTCACGGAAGAACTCCACGATGCTGCGCGCTATCTCCGGTCCGATGCCTTCTATCGACAGCAGCTCCGTATAAGATGCGTTTTTGAGGCGCTCGAATGTCCCGAATTTCTCTGCGAGCACCTTTGCGGTGTATTCCCCGACATTGGGTATCCCTATGGCATATAGGAACCTCCAGAGAGGCACATCTTTTTTGGCCTTTTCGATGGCTTCGATGAGGTTCTGTGCCGATTTTTCCGCAAAGCCTGGAAGTGCGAGGATGTCGGATTTCTTAAGATAGAAGATGTCAGCAAGGTCTTTAACAAGGCCGCGCTCCACGAACAGTCTCGCCGTCTTCTCGCCAATTCCCTCTATGTCCATTGCCTTGCGTGACGCAAAATGGATGATCGACTGGACGAGTCTGGCAGGACAGGAAATGTTGACGCATCGGTAGTAAGCGCCTTCCTTGACGACATCTGCGCCGCATACCGGGCATTTTTCAGGCGGCTCGATCGGCTTTTCTTTGCCTGTGCGTTTTTCCTTGATCACGGTTACGATTTCAGGAATGACATCACCTGCGCGCTGAACGATGACCGTGTCGCCAATTCGGACATCCATCATTTTCACGAAATCGAAATTGTGGAGTGTGGCGCGTGATACCGTAACCCCACCGATCTCAACTGGTTCAAGTATGGCCACAGGTGTGATTGCACCGCTTCTTCCAACGCTGTAAACCACATCGATGATTTTGGTCGTCTTCTGGCGCGGGGCGAATTTGCCGGCTATCGCCCATCTTGGTGAGCGGGAGGTCTGACCAAGTTTGTCGTGTAGCTCCAGATTGTTGACTTTCACCACGATGCCGTCCAGTTCATACACGAACGATTCCCGTTCCTGTTCCATCTGGCGGTAGTATTGGATGACTTCATCGATGTTGCGGCATGCCTTACGCGGCCTTGAGGCCTTAAATCCGTATTTTTCAAGCGCTTCCAGGATTTCAGATTGCTTTTTGAACTCGATGCCTTCGACCACGCCGATGCCCCATGCCACAAAGTCGAGGCGCCGCTGGGCAGTTATGTTGGGATCGAGTTGTCTAAGAGAGCCCGCTGCTGCATTACGCGGATTGGCGAATGTCCGCTCGCCCCGTTTTGCGAGCTCCATGTTGAGCTTTTCAAATTCGTCCTTGCGCATAAGAACCTCGCCTCTGACTTCGATCCTCGCGGGGATTGGCAGATCAGGTGGGTTCAAAAGCCGCATTGGCACCGATTTGATCGTCCGCACATTCGGAGTAACATCCTCTCCCACAACGCCGTCGCCGCGAGTGGATGCGAGCACATATCGGCCGTTCTCGTAAACTATCTCGCAGGAGAGGCCATCGAACTTGGGCTCCGCCATGTATTCCACATCGGCGTCGGGCGGCAGGCCGAGCTGACGCTTAACGCGCGCATCAAACTCCCTCAATTCGTCCTCGTTCCTTGCGTCCTGAAGGGACAGCATTGGGATGGAGTGCCTCACTTCGCCGAATTCCTTGCGCGGAGGGGCACCAACGCGCTGGGTCGGAGAGTCGGGCGTTACAAATTCAGGATACATCTCCTCAAGTTCCACCAATTCGCGAAACAGCTGATCGTATTCTTCATCTGTAATCTCAGGAGAATCAAGGACATAATATCGATAATTGTGGTAGTTTATTAGCTCTCTGAGCTCTTCGATTCTTTTCTTTGCCTCCTCACGGGAAAGCTTCTTTTTTTCAGCCATGGAACACCTCCGTTTTGCTTCATAAACCGTGCAAATATTACTGAAAAACACTTCTTTGCGCAATCTTTTTATTCCCTTTTGCAAAATTAAATCGGGATGGAATGCACATCGTTATCGGTTTTTCCCTTTGAGTTGATTTTGAGCCCTATGCAAACGGCGTTTCATTGCGTTACCATTACAGGCATGAGGAGATTACATGAGCCTGTGCTCGTCCGCGAATTCCTTGAACTTGCATCTCCATCTCACGGCGAGGTCTGGGTTGATGCGACGGCCGGCTTCGGCGGACACACCTTCGAGATAGCCAGAGCTGTTGGTGAGGACGGCGTCGTTGTCGCCATCGAAAAGGACCCGGTGACATACGAGATGCTGGTGAACAATATTGCGGAGGTGGGGCTTGGGAATGTTGTGCCAATAAATTCAGACTACATAAAGCTTTCGGAGCTTGTCATTTTACATGTCGGACGGAGGCCCAACGGCGTTCTGTTCGATCTTGGGATTTCGTCGTTCCACATAGACGGGGCGGGTCGAGGTTTCAGTTATAGGAAGGACGAATATCTTGACATGAGGTTTGATCCATCGCGCGGCCAGCCACTTGCCGATGTCCTGAATTCGCTGTCTGAGGAGGACATCGCCAGCATAATCTACGCTTTCGGCGAGGAGCGGCGTGCCCGCAGGATCGCCTCTGCGATCTATCGAGCTGTCAGGAGGGGCGAGCTCACCCGAACGGCGGAGCTGAATGCGGCTATCCGTTCGGTCGTGCCGGCGAGGATCCTGAACGATGTTTTGCCGCGCGTTTATCAGGCGTTAAGGATTTTTATCAACGAAGAGCTTGAACATGTTGCGATTGGGCTTGCGAACGCTGCCGCATCGCTTGAAGATGGCGGCAGACTTGCTATAATCTCTTACCATTCCCTTGAGGATAGGATTGCGAAGCAGCTCGGCAAACTTCCTATCTTTGAGCGGGTTAACAAAAAGGTTGTGCGGCCGTCAGAAGTGGAGAGGAAGCGCAACCCGCGCTCTCGCAGTGCAAAGATGCGGGTGCTTTTGAAAGTGGGGGATATGGATGAAAAGGACATTTATAATCATATTGCTGCTTTTGTTCCTCGGTTTCATCGTCGCCCTTGAGAACACTTTTTCTTATGCGATGGCGAAAAAGACCTATGAGCTCAAGAGGGAGCGGGATAGCCTCGAAAAAGTTACGGCGGATCTGCGTGACAGGGTGACGCGATTGAAGACCGTATCGAGAATAGAAAGCCTTGCCCGTGACATGGGTATGAAATATGTATGGGAGATGGGAAATGTGGAGATTGAAACTCTTAAAATACATGTTCGTCCTCTGGACAATTCTGATTCTTTACTGGCTGTTCTCTTATCAAATAGTCCGAAAAGAGGCGCCAAAAGTAAAAGCGATCTCAAAAATAACGATACCGGCGAAAAGAGGTGAGATTTTCGATAGGTATGGGCGCGGTTTCGCATTGAATGTGCCCGGCCTGATTGTCTATCAGATCTCTAACAAGGTAGAGCCGTTTGAGCCGCTCGCAAAGTGGATAGGTGACTCGGCCATAAAACCACTTCCTCAGGGCACATTTGCCCTGTTGCTCGCCTATGACCTGCCAATTCAGGCTTACAACGACCTGAAAAGGGTTAAGGGCATACGGATAGATAAGTTCTGGAGTCGGGATTACCCTTATGATTACGCCTCTCTGTCGCTGATAGGCCGGGTTGACAGGAACGGGAAGGGCACTCGCGGAGTTGAATCGTCGCTGAACGACCTGCTGTCAGGCAAATCTGGCTACATGCATGTCTATCGGACCGCTGACGGCAAGCTTATGTTCAGCACCGACCTGCCGCATGAGGAGCCCCAGGACGGTATGAACTTCTACCTTACCATAGATGCTGACATTCAGGATTTTGCTTACGATCAACTTAAAAAATGGGTCGTGAAACACGGTGCAAAACACGGACTTGTGATTGTGGCCGATCCGATGACCGGAGAGATTCTGGCGATCGTCAACTACCCGCCTTCTGACCTCAAGGACTACGCTGTGAAGGATCCCTATGAGCCAGGATCCACTTTTAAGATAGTGACTTACACTTATGCTTACGAAAACGAAGTAATCGACCCGATGGACTCTGTGAGCACGGGCAACGGGTATCTTGAGATTCAGAACCACAAAATCAGGGATGTGCATCCCATGGGCAAAATCACATGGAAAGATGCGCTTGTGCATTCGTCGAATGTTGCCACATCGAAACTTGCCTTGAGAATAGGAAAATACAGGATCGCCCGTGAAGCACTGAAGTTCGGGTTTGGGACATATTCGGGCATACTGTTACCGGCTGAGTCGTTCACGAGCGCACCGAACATGCATGTTTCCCTGTGGGACAGCGTGACATTTGCGGGTTTTGCGATAGGTCAGGGTGTCCTTGTCAACGGCGTGCAGATGGTTATGGCATATTCGGCTCTGGCCAACGGTGGCTATCTACTCGTCCCGAAGCTGATAAGGGCGTATGAGAGCGACGGCGAGCTGATCAGGACACCAGACAGAATTGTCATTCGGAAAGTGATGAAACGCAAGACAGCCAGGTTACTTACCGAGATCCTGACTCAGGTCGTCGATTCAGGAACAGGCAGGTTGGCACGGATAAAAGGCGTGAAGATCGCCGGCAAAACCGGGACCGCCCAGAAATTTGACAAAAAAACAGGTAGATACAGCACTAACCGCGTTACAAGCTCGTTTATCGGATTTTTCCCTGCCGAAGCGCCGAGATACCTCGTTTATGTCGTGATTGACGAGCCCAAAGGTGTAAATTATGGTGGATATGTGGCCGCCCCGCTTTTCAAACGCATCGCTCTGTTCCTCCTGAACAGGAACCGATTTAGGTCGTGGTGAAATCGGCGATTGAGAGGCTGTTTCAGTTTGGATCTGCCGGGTGTCGCATTGCATTCTCGATAGCATTTCTCGGCCCCTGATCATCTGGCGATTTTGTATCCCGTGATGCGGACACACATGGCGATTCAAATGCTATCTGACAGGTTTAGGCCAATCTCACGGTGTTCTTTCTCTCGTGTATGGAGCTTAACTCCTTCTTTAACAAATAAATTCTCTTTCATGGTGCATCGAGAAATGTGGCTGCAGGTCGTTTTTTAAGATTGGTCAATGACAGGGTTATCAGGTGTTTTTTTCGATAGCTTGATTTGCCTTGACAGGCTTTTTCTGCAACCATTAAAATGTCCCCAATAAAAGGGAGGCGTTGGAAGATGTTGAAAGAGCTTTTGAAGAAAGAGCATTTGATCATGAATATGCAGGCGCGGCAGAAAGACGAAGCGCTCGAAGAGCTGGTCAAGGTTCTGAAATTCCCGCCAGACAAAGAACGCCTGCTCCTTGAAACGCTGAAGAAGCGCGAATCCATAGGTTCGACTGGAATTGGCAAAGGGATTGCCATTCCGCATGCGAGGAGCGTGGTGCTGGACAAAGTGTATCTTGTCGTAGGGCGTTCTAAGGAGGGCGTGGACTTCGATGCGCTTGACGGCAAGCCTGTGCACCTGTTTTTCATGCTTGCAGCTCCTCCTCAGGATCCGGGCACACAATACCTTATAGCGCTCGGTAAGATAGCGGCGCTTGCAAGAAAACTGGTCAAAAATCAAGACTATCTCAACATTGATGATCCTGATGAGTTCATAGAGTATCTCGTAAAATTAGCTGAGGAAGAATAGCCATGATAAGCGGAACTCTGGAGATCCTCATAAAGCTCCAGGACCTTGAGCACATGCTCGAGGAGCTTAACTCCCCTGAATACCTTAACATCCTGAAAGAGTCATCCGGGCTTTCGGATGAGGAAGCACGGGAAAAGATTCAGAAATCGGTAGAATCTTTGAAAGAGGATATAAAAGGACTTAAAGAAACACTACCCAAGGATATAGTCAAAAAATACGACAGGCTAATAAAGCGTTATGGCAGAGCTGTGGTGCCTGTTGTAAACGAAACCTGCCTCAATTGCTTCTCTCATATCCCAACATCGTTTCTCACAAAATCAGGTGAATTGGTCGAGTGTCCCAACTGTGGGGCGTTTCTTTATCTGCCGATACCTGAGAAAGAAAAGAAAAGCTGATAATTTTCAGGCGGGGCGGCCGAAGGCCGCCCCGCCTTTTCTCTATCCACCTATCACAAAGCCCACCGTGATCGTCCTTCCGGGCATCGGATAATAGGGTTCTTCCTCGTAGAGCGCATCGAACAGATTTTTGACTGAAATGAACCCTTTTACTGGACCCCAGATGACCTGTTCTGTGTAAATGTTGGCGACTATGCACGGTGCGAGTATCTTTTCTGGCCAGAACCGCCTGCTGCGGTAGTAAACCGATCCTCTGATGAGTTGCGTTTTTGACGGCCGATATTCGGCTGAAAGGGTTATTTTGTGGTTGGCTATCCCCGGTAGTATCCTGTGCGTGGTCAAATCCTCTCCTATCAGGTTTGTGTAAGAAAATGACAGGTCGAAATAGTTGCCCCGTTTGAACTTAACCGTCAGCTCCGAGCCCGCCGTGAAGGCATTGGCGATATTTCGGTATATGGAATCCCTTGAAGGCCTATCGATCATGTCGTTTATGTCGTTGTAAAATCCGATCAGGCTGAGTTTGACAGACCTGTAATCGATCGAAATCCCGCCCTGAACGCGCGTCGCCTCCTCCGGTTTTAGATGTGGGTTGCCCGATTTTATTGAGAAGAGTTCATGCCCTGTGGGGAAGCGGCTGTTTCGGGAAAGATACAACCATGTCTTTGCGAAACTGAGGGGTGAGACTGACACGCCGACCTGAGGGTTGAGTATGTGAGCCCATGCAACCATCGAATCGGTTTTGAAGAATGGAACGGATAGGCCTGCTGAAACGATGAAGCTCTCGGTTTGCCTATCTATGTGGGCGACGAGGTTGGCGGTGTTCATCGTGTTCCTTCTCCATGCCGCATTGAGGTCAGGGTGCCGATTCATCTTATCGAGCCGATACTGGAGGCCGAACTTCAATGTTATGGAGTTCGACGGCGTGTATCTGGTCTCCCACACTGTGCCCCAATCGCGCAGGTCATGCAAACTATTCCACCAAATGTCGTTCGGATCGAATTCGCGTGTCCGATAGCTTATCAGGTCGTTGACGAATTTATCGGCATAGAGCTTGCCCCTTACGCTCAGGTTCACGGTCGGCCTGAACTCTCCACTCAGATCCACAAAGTCGCGGTTCCAGTAGGGAAATCTCCAGAAAGAAGCGTCCATTTTCATCGCAGGCGGCACTCCCTTGCTCGACCTGTAACTTCCAACCGACATCCCGACATGGAGCTGTGAGCCGTATCGATAACCCAATTTCAGCTGGATGTTTGTCCTCGAATAATCGCTGTTGTCTCGGAGCCCTCCATCCTCAAATCCGTTGGGCTCAAATGTGTCGGGCAGCGGAAAGCCCTTTGACGCGCTACTATAAAAGTTCAATGCGTAGTAAAGTCTGGCGAGGTTGGGCAATGTGAATGGTCTGCCGTTGTTGAGTTTAAAGTCGTAGGTGTTGCCGGAACCGTAATCGAACATTATCCGCGTGTAGGGTTTATCGTCAGGTGCCTCTGTCACTATGTTGACTATACCGCCCATGCCGTTAACCGCAACAGTAGGCGCAATGTTCCCCTGAATTACATCGATGCGGGAGACATTATCGGTCGTTATCGAGAGCAGATCGGCGCTCCCGTAATACGGATTGTTGACAGGACGGCCATCGACAAGGACGGCTATCCTTTTTGAGGTGAAACCTTGAATCGTCAGGGAGGCTTCATTTTTGAAGCCTACGGTGATGTCAACGCCGGGAACGAGCTTTACAGCCTCAGCCACAGTGCGCGCACCCTGTTTCTGAATGGATTTGAGATCGACTTTTTCGGGCGGTATGACCCATTTCGATACCCGTTTCGCGACAACGAACATCTCGCCGAGGAAGTAAGTCGGCATGGAATCCGTTGATGTCGTGTCACTTTTAACGGCGTGGAGGGGGAAGGCAAACAACAACAGAATTAGGAATTTTTTCATATTTATCGCCTCTCAGAAAGGGAGCTGCCCCGAAAGTTCGGGGCAGCCACAATTCAATCCGAAGGTTTGATTATGGCCTGAAGGAATTTTATTCGGTAAGCACTGCCCATGTCCGGAACAAACTTGACCTTTCTGGAAACCGTGTTCCAGTATCCGTTGAGCAGCTGCGCACCGGTCACATCCTTCGAATATCCATCAACTGCCCTCAATGTGTAAACGGCTGTTGTATCCAGCACAAACATTGTGTCAGACGCCTCAAGAACGCTTACGAGCGGCACGCAGAGCGTATCCTCAACCGTCACGGTGTCGCAATCGTCTATCGGAACCTGAACGCTATCCGTGTCGCCCACAACCCAGAACTGGCGAATCACTTTCAGCGTATCGACATCCCTGATGTTGTAACGACGAGATAGGCCGAGCGTGGTGTCCCAGAAGACATCCCTTGTTGAGACATCGATGTAGCCGAACTCAAGCTGATCCCATGTGTTGTCAGGCGAGCCCTTCTTGTGGGCGTAGAAACCGTCCGAGCCGATGAAACGATAGCCGTAAAGTTGATAGAGCTTGTTGCCGTTATCGTCGGTCTCAAGTGGCAGGTCGGATGTGGTCACGAACTCGGACGCCTGAATCGCCTCAATCCCCCCGACATTGATGTGTGGCAGCTCGCTAAAGTGTTTCTGCAGCTCGACATTCTCGAACTTAACGGTGATGAACTTATCCTCCTCCTGTGGGGTCTGAGAACATGCAGTTAACCCCACTATTGCCGCAGCTGTTGCTATTACCAGCAGTCTCCTCATGGCTTTACCTCCTTTCCGAGCACGGGAGGCCGACGGATTTCTCCATCGACCCTATCGGCCATGTGCCTTGGGCCACCGCCTTTAGGACACATGGCTCGGAGGCCCGGCATGTGTTTTGTGGGTGTCCCCAAATCATACGACTCTTGCACGCATCAAGTCGTGTAAATGGATTATCCCGATCGGATGTTTATCCTCATCGACAACGATAAGTGCTGTAATACCAAATTCTTCCATCTTCCGAGCCGCCTTGATAGCGAGCTCGTGTTTTTTGATTGTTTTGGGATTTCTTGTCATCACATCACGCGCCTTGAGCGAAAAGATGTCTTTTTCCCGTTCAAGCAACCGTCTCAGATCACCGTCTGTGAAGACGCCGACAACCCGGTTTTCGCTGTCAACCACACTCGTTATACCTCTCTTGGATGTCATTTCGAGTATGACCTCTTTCATGCTCGCATCTTCTGGCACCACAGGGACATACTTCTCGCCTGTCAGCATCATGTCCTCGACTTTGAGCCAAAACTTCTTGCCGATAGCGCCGCCGGGATGGAGTGCAGCGAAATCCTCGACCTTCAGTCCCTTCTCGTTCATCAAAACGATGGCCAGTGCATCGCCGAGCGCCATCGTGGCTGTGGTCGAAGTGGTCGGAGCGATGTCGTAAGGGCAGGCTTCCCGTGTCACGCTCAGATCTATTACGATGTCGGCAAGTTGCGCGAGCTGGGAACCCGGGCTTGCTGTGATGGCGATTATGGGCAGTCCCCACCGTTTGAGAAGCGGAATCAGCGCTCTGAACTCGTCCGATTCCCCGCTTTTGGATATGGCGATTACTACATCGTCCTTTCCCACGATGCCGAGGTCACCGTGAAGCGACTCGGTCGGATGCAGGAAGATGGCAGGTGTACCCATGCTGGTCAGAGTTGCGGCTATCTTTTTGCCGACTATGCCGGATTTCCCAACTCCTGTGACGATCACCCTTCCGCTCGGCGAGTGCTCAAGGATAAGCTTGACTGCATCGACGAAGCTCTGCCCGAGCCCGTTCAATAGCTCTCTGAGGCCCCTTATCTCGGAACGAATTACATTTCTGCCAAGCTCTAAAATCTCTTCATCGCTCATCTTCTCAATCCTACGGTTTTAAGTTTATCGTAAATCGGGCCTGAAGGCGTCAGAGTGCTCTTGTAGATCACGATTTCCCTGATCGTAAACGGAGGCAGCGACTCATTTTTAAGTCCGAGCTGTGAGAACCTGACTTTGTGGCCGTATCTGCGCGTCCTCGCTATCGTCAGATGTGCTTGAAACGGTCGTTTTTCGCGCTTGAATCCTATTTTTGATAGAGCAATGTCGATCTCGTTAGCGATACTGGAAAGCACATCAGCTCCCCTGTCGATGCCCAGCCACAGCACACGAATCGCTCCGCCGGAATCGAAGGATCCGGGCGCCCCGATCTGAAGCTCAAATGGTCGGTGGTTTGATGCAACTTCCCTGACAACTTTCTCAACTTCATGCAGCCGTTTCTCCTCGATCTCACCTAAAAATTTCAATGTGATGTGGAGGTTGATCGGCTCCACCCATTTCAGATCGGGATATTTAATCCTTGCTGGCTTTATGGAAGATGCAATTCTCTTTTTATGGCTTTCCGGCAGGTCAACTGCGATAAAAGTTCTCATGGCGCTGAGATTTTAACTGAAAGAAAAGCCCTTTTCAATTTGGCGCACTGCGCATCGTTATGGCTTTTAAATTCAGTTGGTTATGATGAAATCCTTATCATAGCCATGAAATGCGGCGTCGGACTTCGAGATAGGTTGAGAGATTAAGATAATCTTTTATGTGGCATCCGCTGAGCGACGAATTGTCTCTGCGCCAAGTGATTGCATAACATGGCCTAACACATTAAAATTCAAGGCCAAACGAGGGAGAGAGTGTCATGGCCGACAGAGCAGCCAAAAAAGCGGAAGAATATCCAGCTCACGAAATTGAGCCTAAATGGCGTGAATGGTGGGAGAAGATCGGGCTATACAAAGCGCCGCGAGTTCCTGGCAAGAAATACTATGTGCTTGAGATGTTTCCGTATCCATCGGGCTCATCGCTACACATGGGACATCTGAAAAACTACTTTATCGGCGATGTGGTTGCTCGCGTGAAACTTATGGAGGGTTACGATGTCCTGCATCCGATGGGATGGGACGCATTCGGGTTGCCTGCCGAGAACGCAGCCATAAAGACCGGCGTTCACCCCAAGGTCTCGGTCGAAAACAACATCAAAAACTTCAAAGAGACCCTGAAAATTGCCGGGATTAGCTATGACTGGGATCGTGAATTGGCGACATGCGATCCCGATTATTATCGCTGGACACAGTGGATTTTCCTTAAACTTTATGAGAAAGGACTTGCTTACAGGGCAGACGCCTATGTGAATTACTGCCCGAACTGCAAAACGGTTCTTGCAAACGAGCAGGTTATAGACGGAAAGTGTGAGCGGTGCCACACCCCGGTCATCAAGAAGAAACTAACGCAGTGGTTTTTCAAGATAACGGATTATGCTGACAGGCTTTTGGAAGATCTGAAAAAGCTTGAAGGCAAATGGCCTGAGCTCGTCATCAAGCAGCAGGAAAACTGGATAGGCAAATCTTATGGCACCACGATCGTGTTCAAACTTGAGGACGGCACTGATTTTCCCGTGTTTACAACCCGTGCGGATACGGTTTTCGGCGTGACATTTATGACCATCGCGCCAGAACATGACCTCGTTGAAAAATTGATCGAAGGTTCGCCTAACAAGGATGAAATCCAGCATTATGTCCAGCATGCGCTTCTCAAGACCGAAGTTGAAAGGACAAGCGCTGAGCGGGAAAAAACAGGCGTTTTCACCGGCAAGTATGCGATTCATCCGTTCACGGGCGAGAGGATTCCGATCTGGGTCGGAGATTATGTGCTCGCCGCCTACGGAACAGGCATCGTGATGGGCGTTCCGGCACACGATCAGCGCGATTTTGAGTTCGCAAAGAAATACGGGCTCGACATAAAGGTCGTGATAAAACCCGTCGATGGACCGGAACCAGATCCGAAAACCATGACCGAGGCGTTCGAGGACTACGGCATTATGGTCAATTCCGGAGAATTCACTGGCATGACCTCGGAAGAAGGCATCAAAGCAATTCAGAGAGCGCTTGAGGAGAAGGGACTGGGCGGAAAAACCGTCACTTACCGCATCCGCGACTGGCTCATCTCAAGGCAGAGGTATTGGGGCACACCAATTCCGGTTGTGCATTGCCCCAAATGCGGAGTTGTGCCCGTGCCGGAGGAGCAGTTGCCTGTCAAACTGCCTGAAAACATCAAAGACTTCAAACCCAAAGGCCGTTCACCGCTTGAAGATGTGCCTGAATTCATCAACACGACATGCCCCAAATGTGGCGGGCCGGCCAGAAGGGATCCCGACACGATGGACACTTTCGTCGATTCCTCATGGTATTTCCTGCGGTTTATCGATCCCAAAAACGACAAAGAGATATTCGAGAAAGAGGTTGAAGATAAGTGGATGCCGGTCGATCAATACATCGGTGGCATAGAGCATGCCACGAAGCACTTAATTTACGCGAGGTTTATCCAGAAAGTCCTCTACGACATGGGCTACACATCACACGATGAGCCTTTTGAATACCTTTTCACGCAGGGACTTGTTCTCAAAAACTTCTACTGGTGTCCTAAATGTCTTGCAGTTGTGCCTGACGACGAGGTCTATGAACGGGACGGTAAGTTTTACCACAGACACGGGGACGAGGAACATGAGGTGGAACAGCGGCTTGAGATGATGTCCAAGTCGAGGGGCAATATCGTGCCGGCCAAACCGTTTATCGAGGAATACGGCTCCGATGTGGCGAGGATAACGATACTTTTTGCGGCGCCCGCCGAGAAAAGCATGGAATGGAGCGATGCAGGTGTTGAGGGAGCGAGAAGGTTCATCAACCGCGTGTGGCGCCTCTACATGAAGCACATAGACGATCTATCGACTGAGCCGCCGAAAGTTGACCCCGAGAAGCTATCGAAGGATGAGAAAGAGCTCTATGTAGCGCTCCAGAAGACTATCTTTGAGGTTCGCAGGGATTCCAACGAGTTTCACTTCAACACTGCGATTGCCCGAATTATGGAGCTTGTTAACGAGCTTTACGGTTTCCAGAACACGCAATCAGATGTGTTCAAACTTGCGCTGCACCAGCTTGTGTTGCTTCTTGCGCCGTTCACGCCGCACATGGCGGAGGAGCTGTGGCATCGCATGGGCAACGAGGATTCCATCTTCAGGGCAAGGTTCCCTCAATACGACGAGCGGTATCTTGTCTCTGACGAGGTGGAGATACCGGTTCAGGTCAATGGGCGTGTGCGTGGCAGGATCAAAGTCGCAAGAGATGCCGATGAGGAGACCGTGCTTGAAGCTGCTAAGGCGGAACCGAATGTCGTAAGGCACATCAAGGACAGGGAGATCAGAAAGGTCATCTACATCAAAGGCAAGCTTCTGAACATAGTTGTGAAGTGAGTTAGCTTTTGATAACTCGTTCGTATTTCAAGGCGCCCCGAAGGGGCGCCTTTTAAAATCTGGACGGCTTGAGGATGCACAAGTCCATAAGGTTAAGCACCTTCAGCAAATACTCCTCCCCAATTGTCCGAAGTGTGGAAAGCGATTGGATGTATGTTGGATCAAGAGGGGGAGGGGAGTGGATGATGATGGCCGATTGCAATGACCTTTGGCAGCTAAATTGAATGTGCTGAAGATATCCAACAATCGCTGTGTTTATTCGCTGTCTTTACCATTTACCAGATTCCTTATCTCATCTTTTATCAGGTTTTCCCTCAAAGTTGTAAATCGATCAAATTTTTCCTTTATGGATTAAGCGGGGAATTTAGTTAAAATGGGCTATGTAAGACCTTGAGCCTAAAAATATTCACTGTCCTAAACCTATTCAGCCGCTTTGATGTAATTTCATGCCCCAAAATTTTATAATCCATGCTGTTGAAACAGGAGGATGGCAATGAAACGATTGTGGATAGCCATAATTGTCGGTTTTCTGACTGGCCTGCTGTGTGTTTGGGGTGCATCCCAGAGGGGAATCTGGGACACATGGATGCTCGTATCGGCAGTTGCTAACCGCACGCTTATCGGTTTTGCGATCGGCATGTCCAGGTTCAAGATGCACTGGGCTCTTCACGGCGCGCTAATAGGCGCAATCTTCGGGCTGCCGCTTAGCCTTGCGGCGCTCCAGAGCGGTTTTGCATCGTTTCTGGCATTCGAGCTGGCGTCCATAGTGTATGGATTTGTCGTGGAACTGGTCACCGCCGTGATTTTCAAAGCAAAACCATGATCCCTGCCGCAATTCAGAATTGAAAAAGGGGAGGCAGCGCGCCTCCCCAATCGTTTAACCCGTCATGATAGCCGTTCACCGATTAATCTTAACTATTCGCCTCACGATAGTGCGTTTACCATCGATCGAGGCCCTCACCAGATAAACGCCTGAAGCTACTCTGTGGCCGCTCATGTCAGTCCCGTCCCACCTGAACTTGTGGATGCCTGCCTTAAATCTGCCCTGTCCAAGTTCGTTTATCAGCCTGCCCGATACATCAAAGATCGAAATCTCGAGATCCGATGGCCTGTCGAGGGATAGCATTATCTCGGTGGCGTCAGCAGATGGATTGGGCGCAACCATAATGTCCGGTTTGCCCATCGACGGGTGTGTCTCCTCGATGCCCTGCGCCATACCGCTGACATGCAGGTAGTAGATGTTGCCGTCGGTTGGGACATTAGGGCCGCCGCTCGTGATCATCCAAACATCGCCCGGTGCCGGCGGCACGGTCATGTTGTTTCGCAAGTTAAACCAGTAATACTGGCCTGAAAGGTAGAAGCAGCGATGGACTGACGGATCCAGATAGCGGCTCGGTGCGTTCGGAAGCCCGATGAACCAGTTGTCGCCCGGCGTTGAGTCGAACGGCACCTCCACACCGTTAGTCATATCAACGACGCGGAGCGTGGTCTGTCCTGTCGCCGAGTCCTGAACCCAGTAAATCATGTAGTCAGAGCCTCTGAAGGCCCAGCGCAGATTGGCGTTCGGCGGCGCCGTGCCCATGCTGTCCATCCCCGCAATCTGGAGTGTCCCATCAAATCCGCTGACATTGCGGACGATCCGAAATCCTGTGATCCTGAACAGGGCACCGTCGATCATTGATGTGAACTCGAAGGTTATGCCGCCGATAACGGGCGAGTAGTCCTTTATCATGTGGCCGTCCAGTCCCACTGAGAGATGACCCTCAGCGAGCAGATCCCTCGTTGCGCTGTCTATGATGGTGTAAGTGTATGTCGGCTCGGGTTGAATTCGGTTAAACCTTATCTCGTATGTCCTTGCCGTGAGCGATTCTGGATAGTAAACGAGCGGGTTAATCGATACGGTGTTACATCCGCCATGAGCGTGGACAAGTCCGTCTATCACCTGATGATCGTTCAGCACCGTAATCATTGAATAGGACGAATCTACGGCGAATGTGTCCGCATCGTGCGCCTCAACGAACAGGCGATACGATGTGTTGTGCACCAGAGCTGAGTTGAAAGTGTAACTGCCTGTGTTTTCCAGCCCTCGTGCGAGGTAAAATTTGTCGCCTGTCATCGCATGGACGAGGTAGATGTCGATCGAAAGCGGATCGCCGTCTGCATCGGCCGCCCACCATCTGACCTCAGCGTCTCCTGAGAGGGTGCCCCGTTGCGGGCTCAGCAACAGCAGGTCGGGCACGCCGTTGCCCGGATTGTTGACGGTAAAGACGGTGTCAGACACATCCTCGCCAACCGCAAGTGTATCATAGACTGAAACCCTTATGCGATAACGGGTTCCATCGGGGACATCGTTCGTATGCCAGATGTATGAACCTGCATCTGGTATGCCCTGAGCTATCGGAACCCATGTCTCGCCGTTGTCCCGCGAGTAGAAGAGATCGACCAACATGTCGGCTCCGAACGCACTGGAATCCTGCCATGTGATCTCCACATCGCCGTAAACCGTCTCTCCGCCATTCGGATAATCGACATGTGCCCAGTTAGTCACGAAGTTGATATCGTAGAGCGTTTGGGCGAGGTCGGAATTTGCCTGAAGGTCGGCCAGATCCTCGCCCATGATGACTGCTATCACTATCTTTGCGGTGTCGCCGGGCGCAAGGTCGAACGGGCCTGTGAACTGGAGGAACCTGATGTCGGTGGGGGTAGATATGCTGTCGAACGGATGATATTCTCCTGTCGTGTAGTTGTAGCCTGCCGCAAGCTGATAGGCCTGATCGTCGTTATCTGGATCCGGCTCGCCCGGCCCGCCGACGCCGGGGTTGTGTATGATCTTGAAAGCAGTTAGGCCAAGCTGGTTGCCGGTCGTATCGGTCGGACTTTCAAGGAAGTCGAAGCCCACATATCCGGGCGGATTTGACCAGCCCGGCACGCTCCCGTCCGAATCGAAGGCATAACCCAGATTGCGGTCAGTGTCGAAGCCCGCGAGGTCGTCCTGATAATCGCCTGCCCCGACATCCGCATCGCAAACCACGCCCATGTAAATGTGTTCGAGCGTGTCGTCCGTCGCATTCACCACATAGTAGTTCAGGAACAGGAAGTCCTGATAAAGGGTGTAGTTCCAGCAATATCCGACCTGTATCACCTTTATGCCGAGCGGATGGTCAGCCCTTGACGAGTCCATGTCGTTGCCTATCGCATAGCTATCCTCGGTGGAGATCACCACAGGGGCACCTGTTGCGTCGCGCACCGGCCATAGCGCAGTGTCAGACGGCTCGTTTGAGAACAACACACGCTCGGTGGTGTCCGTGTAGCCGGGTTCGTTCGGGAGGTCGCCGGGAACAAGCTCAGTGCCTCCGTTCGATGGGTTGTAGCCCATGTCAAGTGCAGCGTAGTAGGCTATCATCTCCTCACCTGCGTTGTGCGTCACGGCCGTCGTGCTGGCAAAGCCGCGGATACACGAAAGCAATGTGTCGCCTGAAATCCCGTGATAATGCACAAACTCATTGCCAATCTTCAGGATACCTGTTGAATCGAGGCCGTCGATCGATGTCACACGGATTGCGTTCGCATCCGCTGTAATGTCCTCGGCAAGGGAGGTGCTAACTCCCTTCGGTTTCAATGCGCCGACCCATATCCCGGCGCCGAAGATGTAGGTCTGTCCTGTGCCTTTCGGCCATTCTGCTGCGTTCTGGTAGCCAAAACGGCCGAAGTTCGTTATGGCGAGCCTGAGCAGCCCATCATCATGCCATCTCGTTGACCAGATGGCGAACAGGTTGCTCGCACTCAAAAACATCATGAAAACTACAACACCTGAAATTTTGATCTTGCGAATCATGGTCTCACCTCACAATCATGAATTTTTTGGTGACCTGCGAATTGTCCGATGCGTTGACGAGCCTCGCGAAATAAACCCCTGAAGAGAAACCATTTACCGGCAATGTTGTGACATTGTTACCTCTGTTAAGCCGCAATGTGTTGATTACCCTACCCGTGATGTCCAGAATGTTGAGCCGGTAACCTTCGTCTGGAGCAAATGCCGTCAACTTGACGGAGCTGTTTGAAAGTGCTACATCAAGTCGGGGCAGTTTTTGGGCTGCGATCGGCTCGTCCTCCTCGACAGACGGCAGCAGCCTGTAAAGCACGATATGGGCCCATGTGTATTTCGTGGTGGTCATCCCATCCTCGTTCGAGATCAGCAGTTTCCACCGTCCTTCTGGCATGGTCAGGTAGGCCTGTTCGGTTATCGGGATGTCCTCCGCCATCGATGCCGCCGTGAACCTGTGCCCCATCTGGTATTCATCAAAATTAGAGCTATCCATGACATAGTAGTCGAGCCTGATCTGATCCTCATCGATGAGGTTGCCGTATGTGTGATAAAACCCTGTATCCCCTGCATTTCTGCGGCATCTGACATAGCCGTGTTCGACGCCAATGCCCCCATCAGTCGTTATCTCAACCATGTAAGCTGTCTCATCGCTGCTTGTTGTGTCAGCCCACGGCGATGGGGTGAAGTTCGGAATGGTCACCGTGACATAGTATTGAGCGCCGGTCTGTGAGTTCTCGATTATCTGCACGATCGTGTTGGGATCCTCAGGGTAGTCTCCGATCGGCGAATTGACATGGATGTAGAAGTTGCGCAGCTCGCCTATCTCGAAGTTCGCAATTCCGTTCTGATCGGTGAACAGCCATGAGCTCACACTGTAACCGCCATACCAGCCCTCGGTGTAGAGCAACACGCGTGCGCCCGGCACAGGCTTGTTTCGCCAATCGACAACCTGCACATGGAGCGAACAGACATCCGAGTAGATATGCGTCATCGTGGTGGTGTAGCCGTCAGACCTCCAGTCGAGGACAGATGAGATGTGTTTTCCGCCGCCGTAATCGTCGTCCATGGCTATTCCCGGCGCATTGATGCTGGTTGGCCCGCCATACCAGCCTACCTGATACGGATACCAGTTGCCGTCGAAGTAGAAAGCGGTGAACACATGGTCTTCTGCCAGCGTGAAGTGCGAGGTTATCGGAATAAGTGCGGCTCTCGCGCCCGCCACAAGGGCATCCTGAAGCTCGCCGCAGTTACCGTTGTGCTCATGGATTATCACATTTGGCTGAATTGGGCGGTCACCCGTCGCAGTCGTTGGGATATTGTAGCCGACCCAGTTGCCGACGATGTCGAGCGCATAACTCGTTGAGTCAAACGGGCGAAATCTCGGCAAATTCACAGGCGTGTCGGAAACGACCCAGAGCGTTTTCACGCCGCGCATAACATCCGCAAGCCTCGGATAGCCCGAATCCGCATGGTAAAACAGGTAGTCGCGCCAAAACCTGTTGTAAACATACCCGTCCATCCTCGGCATCTCGTCCGACAGTTCAGGATGGACTATGTAGTAGTAATAGATCCAGTAAGGGATGGTCGTGTAAGCGGTGTCGCCGTTGGCGTCGATGTAGCGATACCGCGCCGTTGTGAAGTAGTCCTCGCCTGTCGTGTCCTCGACCAGCTCAACATAATCGAGCGAATCCGCATTCCGATAGATGTATTCAGCGTTGACCTCGACAAGTTGAGGGTCAAACACGGAATCCATCAGTATCTCAGGCGATAGAGCCGCAACTACGAAGGCTATCTCGTCACGATACCGGTCGTCCGTTGGGTTGATTATCATCTGAGCGTAAATATCTTGAAACTCAGGTGTTAGCCTGTGCATGTTGTCGGCGAGCAGTGGTCTGAGCCAGTCAGGGGCTATATCTATGGCCTGAAGTGCATTGGTTGTTAGGCCGGTATCGGGATAATCCGTCAGCGTTAGGCCTGTGGAATCGATGTCGAAGATGATGCGTTCGCCGGGCCACATCAGCAAGAACAGGTCTTTTCGATCCACAACCTGCCATTGCGTGTCTGGCGGCATCGTCTGAACGGACGGCAGGTGCCCAAAACCCTCAGCACCTTCAAACGGTTGGACTATGTGCCTGATAATTCTGGGGTTGTCCAGATGCGGAGGGGACATCGTCGTGATGCCCTGTCCAACGACAAGGGTTACAATTACCAGCCAGTTCATGGCTCACCTCCCTGTTTGCAATCCAAAATGATTTTAAATCGAATTCTCTACAAATTCACATCAAACAAGGGGGTTAAACGACTTACAAAAATTTTCCTAAATTCCTAATGATGTTATTAAATCCGAGCGACTTGATTAGTCTTCGGTAGTGTTTCAGCAACCTGAATGTTGCCGAAATTTTTGCGATATGGTTGTTGTGAAACATGGAGATGCCAGCGAGTTCGGCTATATCCCTGAGGCCGACATTGTAGGGATACCACCAGAGCTGAGAATTGATTGAGCCGAAATCCTCGCTCACAAACTTTATGTTCACCAGCTCGTGGAGGCCAAATCTGCCGTGTGTCCTGCCCACACCTGAGAACCTTACGCCGCCCCATGCGCCTTCCGGCTCTCCGAAGCTGAACACATGATCGTTGACCGTGATGTTTCCTGCCTCGACCTCCTCGATGAATTTCCTCGTTACCTTCCTGTCGCGCGTCCAGACCGACGCTGTGAGCCCGTATTTCGTGTCGTTTGCAAGCGAGATAGCTTCATCTATCGTCTTGAACTTCATGATCGGCGCGACCGGGCCGAATGTCTCATCCTGCATGATCGACATCGAATGATTTACTCCGACCATCACGATTGGGGTCAGGAAGAACCCGTTTTCCGATGTGCGGCCGCCTGTCGTGATGGTTGCACCTGCCGATACGGCATCTCTCACCTGCATCAAGACCTTGTTCAGCTGCATCGGGGTGGTCATCGGGCCGATTTCCGTGTCGTGAGCCATCGGATCGCCAACTTTCAGGCTGGAAGCGCGCTCAGTCATCCTCTCGACAAACTCATCGTAGATAGACTCATGGACATAAATCCTTTCGATTGAGGCGCATGTCTGTCCAGAATTCATGAATGCGCCCCAGAGTATGCCGTTTACCGCCCGATCCATGTCCGTATCGGGCATAACGACTGCTGCATCTTTGCCGCCAAGCTCAAGAACGAGTTTTTTCAGGCTGTTTGCCGATTTCTCGTAGATGTATTTGCCGGTCTCAACGGAGCCCGTGAACATCACGACCCTGACAGAATTGCTGCTTATGAGCTTTTGCCCCACATCCGATTTTCCGATAAGGAGGTTGAAAGTGCCTTCGGGAAATCCTGCACGCTCGAAGAGCTTTGCTATCTTGATGCCTGTCAAAGGCGTTACCGATGACGGCTTCAGAACCACGGCGTTGCCTGAAACGAGAGCAGCAACTGCATCTAAGAACGGGATTACAAACGGGTAGTTCCACGGCGATATGATCGCGACAACGCCCAGCGGGTCGAACCGATAATAGGCCATTTTGTTTTTGAAAAGCGCCTGCCAGTGCCTGACTTTTAAAGGATGCAGGTATCTGGCGGCCTTTGAGATGTAAAAGTCGAGGCTGTCGATCGCCGGCAGAACCTCGACGAGAAGCGCCTCGGTGTAAGGCTTACCCTGTTCCGTTGCAACGACACGGGCGATATCGGTTATCTCGCTCAAAATTGCCGATTTGAGCCTTTTTAGATACTCGACCCTGTCCTCGACGCTCAGTTTTGACCACTTTTTGAAGCCGTTTTCCGCCGCTTCGATCGCAAGTTCCACAGTTTTACCGTCAGCAGCCACCACTTCCGCAATGGGCTGACCCGTTGATGGGTTAATTGTTTGAAACGGCTGACCCTCTGCGAGCCATGAGCCGTTGACGAAAGAGCCGTTTTCACTCGCCATCCCGTTCATCGACCAACCTCCTGAGGCGCTCGACCTCCTGTTCAAGCTGTTTGATTCTGGAGACGAGCTCAGGCAATTTCATCATCAGTGAATAGGCTTTGAGGAACTTCATGTGCTCGGTGACATAATACCCTGCGTAAAGCTTCCCTGGTGCAAGGTCTTTGTGGACGCCAGTCTTCGCCGTTATGACAGCGCCTCGGCCAATTTTCAGGTGGTCGGCTATGCCCACGAAGCCAGCAATTACCACATCGTCCTCGACCACCGAGCTGCCGGCTACGCCGCTGTTGCCGGCTATGACCACATTGCGCCCAATTTTGACATTGTGGCCAACCTGAACAAGGTTGTCGATCTTCGTGCCCTTTCGGATGACCGTTTCGCCGATCGTCGCCCTGTCAACACAGGTGTTTGCGCCAAGCTCCACATCGTCCTCGATCACGACGGTGCCTATCTGCGGAATTTTGACATATTCGTCTCCCATGCGCCTGAAGCCAAATCCGTCGGCTCCAAGTTTCACACCGGCGTGGAGTATCACCCTGTTGCCGACCCGCACATTGTAGCCGATGAAGACGAACGGGTGGATGACCGTATCTTCGCCTACCACCGCATTTTGACCGATGTATGCGAAAGGATGGATGACCGTGTTTTTGCCTATCCTTGCGCCCCTGTCGATGAATGCAAACGGACGGACGACAACCCCATCCTCAAGTTTCGCTTCAGGATGGACATAGGCCATATCGCTTATTCCAGCGCTGTATGTGGGCTCTTCGCTGAATGTCCTGAGCAGCTTGATGAAAGTTGACTGGATGTCATCGACGACTATGGTGCAGCGGGCATCGACGGACGGGAGAGGTTCTGGCGCGACAACACAGTTGAACTTCCTGCCCGACAGTAGATTGGCCTTCTTCATGTCCAGCAAAATGACAAGGTTGTTTTCCAATGCTGTTTCTATCGGAGCTATCTTCCCGACTTCTACATCTTCGCCGATGAGCTTGCCGTTCAGTATTTTTGTGAGCTCAGATGCCTTCATTGACTACCTCCTATCGAAAAAGGGGCGGCGTAGCCGCCCCTAATGATTAAATTACCCGTTTGATGGTTGCACACTCATTTTTGAGGCTGAACCGTCGCCGTTGTGTCTGTTTTTCCGACATAGCACTCGTAGATGGCCTTAACTATCTCATCCTGAACGGCTTGTGCGGGCTTTGCTGAGCCCACAAAGTTGTTCATCAGGATGGAGAACACAACCGGGGGCTTGTTTTCGGGCCAGACATAGCCAGTGAGCGCCGATACGCCTGACATCGTGCCTGTTTTCGCACGCACATGGCGGCCGCCGCTGTCCCATACCATGCGTTTCTCAAGTGTGCCGTCAATTCCGCCAACGGGCATCGCGGTCAGGAACTCCGGCATGAGCTTCCTGTTCTTGAATGCCCATCTCAAAAGCGCCACATGCAGTTTTGGCGAAACGAGGTCATACCTTGAGAGACCGGAGCCGTCAACGAGGCGGAACTGGAGTGTGTCCGCTCCGAGCACCTCATCCGACAGCATCTTTTTGACAGCGGCTATCCCTTTTGCGGCCGTGCCGGGAGGCGAATCAGTTGCCGCACCAACGGCTTTGAGCAGCATCTCGGCCTTCTGGTTGTTGCTTGCCTTCAGCATGTCAGCCACTATCTCGAAAAGCGGCTTTGAACCATGCACATACACCAGCTCGGCATCCGATGGAACGGTGTCACGCCTCACACGCCCTCTAACTTTTATGCCCAGCTGCTTGAGCATAGATGCGAACACATAGCCGACATGGAGCGTGGGATTGTCGATGTTCCTGTAACGGATGATGTTGTCAGTGTTCACATTTATGTTGCCTTTCACCACGACCCAGTTTTCGTTGTCCTTGATCACCCTATCGACGAGAATCCTGCTCCTTCCTGTGTCCGTAGTGATGGCCTCATTTTTGACCTTTATGAAATTGGATGGCGGGTAGATCGAAATCTTTGGCGGGCGGCCGGGCTTCGTCGGCCAGACTGTAACCTCGATGATGTTCCAGTCGAGCGAGAGCGCGCTGAGCCGTGCCATGAACGGGTATGGATCATCGTCCCACATCCACCCGTGACCAAGCCTCAGTGTGTCGTAATACGAGTCATCCACAATGATGTCGTTGACCTTTTTGACGCCCAACTGTGCGAAATGCACCGCCATCCCGTAGAGGTCGCCTGTGGAGAAGGATGGGTCGCCGAAGCCCTTAAGGTAAACATTCGCCTTTTTGTCAATGTAGAGGTTGGTCAGGAATTTGTATTCCGAGCCGAGATAGTGGAGCGCTGCGACGGCTGTGAATACCTTTGCTGTCGATGCAGGCGTAAAAAGTTTATCCCCGTTTCTGCTGAAGAGCATGTTCCCGTGTATGTCGGAGACGAACACCCCGGTGACGGCCGTGCCAAGTGCTGTGGCTGTGTCGATTGCGGTGTTGATCCGTCTGGCAAGTTCTGCGGTGTCGATTATCGTCGATTGAGCGTGTGCAAGGCTGTCGGCCACTTTTTGATACACAATTTGTTTCTGGGCTTGCACCCTCAAAGGCTTATTTGTGGCGCAACCGCTTACTATCAGAAATGCAAGAACCGCTAATTTAACCGTTTTTTTCATCATGCCTATGATTTTAACCTCCTGACGAGACTCAAACAAATTTTTAGTTTCTCATGCATAAAACTCATGCCGCATTGTGCTTTAATTGGTAAAATGCTCTCCTAATCGATAAAATATCCTGCCAGATAAAGGAGGAGGTAGTTATGACAGCGTTGATTTATGCATTGATCGCTTTAAACATGCGGCTTTCAATTGATTTAGGTGAAAATTTTTCGATTTTCCGTTCCGACAGCGGCGAAATCATCCAGATGGACGGCGCTGTTCCGTTGCTGGAGTATGGCGAGCCGGAACTCCCGATAAAGCCGATCTTCGTCTCGATACCTCAGGGCTACTCCATAGGTAGCGTTGAGGTTTTAAATGCGGACAGCATTAAGGTAGATGTGGATTGGGATGACCTTTTGCGCAACATGGCAGAGGAATTTTCCAATGATCACGGCAAAAATTCGCTTTCCAGCCGTTATAGCTCAAACATCGTGGAGCTTCTAAATACATGGACATCGTTTGGTTTCAGGATTGGGGTGTTAAATGTTTATCCAGTGAGGCATAACGAGAGCACAGGGGAGACCTTTCTGGTTAATCACATAGATGTTGAGCTAAACCTCGTTCCGACGAGTTACGGGACCCCCACCGTCATGAGGCGCAGCGATTTTGAGTATGTTAAGCGCGTTCTGGGCACGCTTGTCGTCAACCCTTATGACCTTGATGTGAACTCGCCGTCCCTGAGGCTTGTCGATAAGGTCGATGTAACCTCGAACATCTACCCCTATGTGATAATCACCAGGGACGAGCTTGTGCCCTATTTCGATGAGCTTACGGCCATTTTCGCCATGGAAGGGTATCCGAGCATCGTCAGATCGATTTCATGGATAGAATCGCATTACACCGGAAGTGACAGACTTGAGAGAGTCCGTAACTTTATACGCGACATGTATCTACATCATGGCACGGTGTGGGTTCTACTTGGCGCCGACAGCCCGTTCCTCCCCTCGAGGGTGGTCAACATTCCCATAGGCACGGGCTACTACGACGATGTCCCGACAGACCTTTATTTTTCTTGCCTTGACGGCACATGGGACAGAAACGGCAACGGCCATTATGCTGAGCTTGAAGATAGTGTTGATCTCATGCCAGATGTGTTCGTCGGGCGCGTTACTTTTCAGGATTCAGCTGAGATCGCCAATGTCGTGCGCAAATACCTTGCCTATGTTTCGCCATCCGACACGAGCTATTCGGCAACCTCGATGTTCGTTGGTGCTGACCTGTTTTCGAGCGGAGATGGTGCTTCACTCTGCGAAGAATTGGCCTCCTATGTTCCTTCGAACTTCAACATCATCCGCATGTATGAGACGAATTCACACGATAACTCGTTGTCCGATTTCATGGATGCGATCAACAACGGCGTCGGACTGGTCACAATGGAGGTTCACGGGTGGTACACATTTATCAATCTCAACTCCACGCCTCGCATTTCGTTCACTTACAACAACGCCGACACACTTGCGAACATAGACAGGCCAGCGGTTTTCAACATCGTATCCTGTGAGACGGGTGGATTTGACCGCGAATGCATCGTCGAGCACATGATGCGTGCGCCGGGCGGCGCAATCGCGGTCCTATCGAGCACGAGAAACAACTATCCGTATGTGGTTCAGCCATACAACATTATGTTCTTCCAGAGACTTTACCAGAACCATATAAGGGAAATTGCGGCACTCGACCTGTTGTCCAGAAGCGTTTTTTTGGCTTACTCAGGCGCTTACAACCACTCGAGATATGCGCTGTTTTCATACAACCTCATGGGAATGCCACAGCTAAGGCTCTGGAGCAGCGTGCCGTCGAGGACGCATTTCGTGAATGTGCCTCCGTTCGTCTCAACAGGGCTTCAGGACATAACTGTGACACTTGTAGATAACAACGGTAATCCGTTGCCCGGAAAGGTGGTATCGGTTTACAAAACGGGCGAAACCTACGACATCGACACCACCGACGCCAGCGGAAGGGCAAGCTTCACGATAAGCCCATTGACCCCCGGCCCGCTCTACATCGGCAGCTTCGATCCGACCATCACAGCCGTCGTCGAGACCGTGGTCGTCACATCAGGCACAGGTGTCCCGTTTCTCGCATCTTACGATGTCACATATCCGTCGGTTGTCTCCGCAGGTGACAGCGTTGAACTCAGCCTTTCCATCGGCAATGACGGTGTTGCCAGCTTCTCCAACATCGTGGTGCAGGCTGAAGATATCGATACGGCCATCGACCTGCTGGTAGATTCCCTGTTGTTGGATTCCTTGCCGAGGATGGACACGGTTGATGTAGAGGAACCGCTTGTTCTGCGTGTGCACGATGGGGTGACTGATGGCTATGTGGCCTCAATTCCAGTTATCTTCAAGCGAGGCAGCGAGATCATGAGCGTTGACACGATAGGCCTTGAGGTAGCAGCCCCGCAAATCACATTGATACGCAAGAGGATCGAGCATCATGTTGGCAGCCAAATTTACAAACTGTGGCCCGTTATCAGCAACTACGGCAATGGGATAGCCAGACATGTTTCGGTGCGGCTTCTGGGGGCTGACAACATCGCACTTATCGATTCCAGCGCCAAAGTGGGCGACATCGAACCGTTCTCCGAAGCCATGCCCGATAACCCGCTGAGATTTATGCTATACGGCCCGACGCCCGATCTGACGCTCACGATCAGGGTGCAGGCGGACAACATCATGGGTTATCAGGATTTCCATGTTACTTTCTCGGAGATTGCGAGGCCTGAAAGCGTCGATGTTTCCACAAACATCTCGGGCATAAAACTCAGATGGCACCCTGTGGACGACGGAGGGCTGCGCGGCTACATCGTCTATCGTGCGCTCAACAGCCACAAGTTCAGCCCGATAACGAGCTATCCGCTTGATCACCCGGAATTTGTCGATGTTAATGTCGAATACGGGCACACTTACCGCTACTTTGTGGTGGCAGTTGATACATCTGGAACCGAGAGTCCCACATCTGACACCGTTGAAGGGTTTTATTATCAAGAGCTTAACGGATGGCCGGTTGTTGTCATGGGTCCCTCTGCGCCGCTGATCGCTGATATCGACCCGTATCCGGGCAAGGAGATCATACTCGGCTCTGAGGACGGCAAAGTTTATGCCTTCCATGACGATGGTACGCCTGTCGATGGCTGGCCTGTTGACATCGGCGGAACGGTCATAACAAGCCCTGCCGCCGGAGACCTCGATGGCGATGGCTATGATGAGGTGGTCGTGATACCAGGCAATCGCCATTCGTATCTCTACGCCCTCAACGGAGATGGCACACCGGTTGATGGCTGGCCGAAGGACATCTGCGGCCGATCATGGGCTGCTCCGACGCTTTACGACCTTGATGGAGACGGCCATCTCGAGGTTATTGTGCACTCCACATGCGGCAAACTTTATGCTTTCAGGTCTAACGGCTCACCATACCTATCTGACACGAGCGGTGTCTTTTACGACCTACCTGAGCCCAGCGGTGGGTTTGCCGAGATCGCAGTCGCCGACATCAACAACGACGGCACACCGGAAGTCGTTACAGGTGACAGGTATGATGGAATTATCGCCATAACTTACTACGGACAGGCGTTGCCTGGCTTTCCTGTGAACGGGACGCAGACGAGGACCGAGATTGCGGTCGCCGATTTCGTGCCGTCCGAGCCCGGACTTGAAATTGCGACCTATGTCGGCCGAAATACGATTTACATGGTAACAGCCGACGGGCGGATAGTGAGCGGCTGGCCTGTGGAGATCGGGGACACAAACGCCAATTTCTACAACTTTTCAATGCATGTCATAGCCGCTGACATAGACAACGACAGCGTGCCCGAAGTGGTTTCAAACGCCAGCGATGGCATTCTGGCTTACAACGGCGATGGAACGCCGGTCCATGGTTTCCCGTATCGGTTCAGGGAATACATGTATACCGAGCAATCGCCTGTGGCAGCGGATGTTGATGGCGATGGTTCCACCGAAGGATTTATGATCAGCTACTACAAGGTTTACGGCGTGGCGTCCGATGGCACTGATTACGGAAGCTTCCCGTTCGATGTCGTGTCAGGAAGCCATAAGACGCCTGCGATAGATGACATCGATGGTGACGGCGCCGCCGAGATGGTCATTCCGGCGTCGGACGGATTTGTCCATGTGATCAAGCTGCCCGGCTTATGGCATTTCAACGGATGGCCGCAATACCAGCACGACAAGCAGAAGACTGGCACATACGGGTTTGAGCCGAGACGGATAAACTCGTGCAATGAAGCTTTTCCTTCTCCAAAAACCGAGCTCAAAGGTGTGACCGCGACCGTCAACCGTGCTGAGGTGACTTTCATGGCATCCGTCAGGAGCGGAGCGAGGGTCTCGGTTCAAATATTCAGCGTGGATGGACGGCTTATCGATGAGATAAACAGCGTGGCCCGCAATAAGTGCTTCAGCCTGAAATGGAATGCCTCAGGTGTCCACAGCGGCGTCTATTTCTACAGGATGTCATCTGATGGTGTGGTGAAAACCGGCAAGTTCGTCGTAGTTAAGTGAAACCTCGCCTTCTGCTGGTAGCGTATTACTTTCCGCCCCATAACTTTGTCGGGGCATACAGGCCGTTGAGGCTGGCTCGCTATCTGCACCGACGCGGATGGGAGATAACAGTTTTGTCAGCTCGTGGGCCTGAGAAAAGGCGGCGTGATCCTCAACTGCTGAGCTTCCTGTCTGAGGATGTGAGGGTTTTCAGAGTGCCTTCCCCCGAAGGCGGCGAGCCAAATGCCGGCCGAACTGCCATCTTCAAGAAATTTATCCGCGAAACGCTCAACCTTTTGATGTTTCCCGACAAAAAGGTGGTCTGGGCGCTAAGAGCAGCCCGCGCATCCGTGGCCATTATCAACAGGTTCAAACCCGATGTGGTTCTTATCACAGCGCCTCCATATTCTGCGCTCATAACCGGGCTTGTCGCAACCAGATATGGGGTGCCGTGGGTGGCTGATTTCCGCGATGCGTGGGTCAGGGATGCGCTCGGCGCTTACAGGACGCCAATTCACAGAAAACTGGCAGTGGAAGGCGAGCGGTGGGCGGTTAGGCGAGCCGCTGCCTGCACATTTGTCAACAGACGACTCATGCATGATGTCATGGAGAGGAATCCGATGGAGGCGCATAAATTCGTTCTTGTGAGAAACGGCTTTGACCCCGAAATGCTGCCTCAAGATGTTCATCTGTCCAAAGACTTTACGATATCCTACATCGGAACGCTATACGGGCACAGGAAACCTCATATCCTGCTCAGAGGCATCGCTGAGTTCAGAAAAATGGTCCCTGATGCGGAGATAAAGCTAATCTTTGTTGGCAGAAGCGAATTTGACATCGTTGGGGCAGCTGTGGAGTTCGGCTTACCAGTTGATTGGGTGAGGCACATTGACTTTTTGGGCTATTCTGAAGCTGCACGGATCGGGATGGCGTCCACCGCTCTATGGCTCATCGTCTCGCCGAAAGAAAAAGCTGCACCTCTCACAGCGCCCGGTAAACTCTACGATTACATCGGATTCATGCGCCCAATCATCGCATCGGTTCCTGACGGGATAGTTGCCGAATTAGTCTCGTCTCTTGACGATAGCTTTGTCGTAGATCCGAACGATGCACATGGGCTGGCAGGCGCCATAGCCGAATTGTATCGCAGGTTTCAGAGCGGTCAGATCACGGTCAACAGGGAGGCAAGGATGGAATACCACATTGCGAAATCGGCAGCGGTTCTTGATGAGGTGCTGCGCAGGACGGCGAGGTTGCGTCGATAACCGTTCGGTCACGGCTGCGGCCGCTTTATAATCCATGCACCATGCAATTGCTAGAGCTTAAAGCCGTTCACAGATTCAGTGATGAGGATTTCATGCGCCTTGCTCTCCAGCTCGCGGAGCTGGGCAGAGGTTTCACACGACCAAATCCGATGGTCGGCTCCGTGATCGTGCGGAATGGCAGGATAGTCGGCGTCGGATACCACAAGATGGCCGGTTTGCCTCATGCTGAACGGGTTGCGCTCGCGGATTCTGGAGAACGCGCGAGAGGTGGCACGATTTATGTCACGCTTGAACCATGCGTCCATTACGGCAGGACGCCGCCCTGCGCCGATGCGATAATCGAAGCCGGCCTCAAACGCGCAGTCATAGCCACACTTGATCCCAATCCGATCGTCCACGGCAAAGGTGTGAAGAAACTGCGAGATGCCGGTCTGGATGTCACAGTGGGAGTTCTGGAACAGGAGGCCATCGAGCTCAACGAGGTGTTCTTCAAGTTCATGCGCACCCACAAGCCCTTTGTAGCACTAAAGCTCGCCATGACCCTTGACGGTTTCATTGCGGACAGCACTGGGAAATCTAAGTGGATAAGCAACAACGCATCAAGGCGATATGTGCATAAGCTGAGGGGGGAGTTCGATGTCATAGCGGTTGGCGTTGGCACCGTCATCGCCGATGATCCCATGCTCAACGCAAGGGATTTTTACTCTCCGTTTCAGCCACACAGGTTGATTCTGGACTCCAGCTTGAGGATACCGGAGGACTCTAAAGTCGTCGCCACCGCCTATGAGATTCCGACGATCGTCGTCACGACAAAATCCACCATCAGACCTATGCGCGAGAAGGCTGAACGGCTCAGGAAGAGCGGGGTCACCGTGTGGGCTGTGGACTCAGATGAGAACGGACTGGTTGATATTGAAAAACTGCTGGAGCACGCTGCGGGTGAGAACATTCAGTCGATACTGTTTGAAGGTGGCTCAAGGGTCGCCGGCAGACTTATCCGACTTGGCATAATCGATAAACTTTACATATTCAGCTCTAACAGGATATTGGGCGATGGAATTGCACCTTTCGGCGGCATCAAACGGGCTATGGATGACGCTATGGACGGCTTTGTGCTGAAGCACATCGAAGAATTCGACGGCGATGTGCTCAAGGTTTACTCGAAAGGGGGATAGGTCGGGGGATGTGAGATACAGAGAATAAACCACCGGTTTTGCCAATTGAAATTTAGGATAGCCAACGGCAAATAGCCCTGCCTTGTTGACCTCAATTTTTGTAAAGCTTTAAAATTTTCAAAAATAGGGGGATGAATTATGGTGCTCTATGGATTGATAGGTGGGTCGTTGGCGATACTGTTTGCGCTTTACCTGATTTATCGTGTAATGCAGCATGATGAGGGAACCCAGAGGATGGTCGAGATCGCGTCCTATGTGCGAGAAGGAGCCCAGTCCTATCTCAAACAGCAATACAAAGTTGTGGCCATCGTGTTTGTGATAATTGCTGTTCTGATGCTTATCCTTGTGGCTGCGGACATGATGGAGGCACCTGCTCCATGGCTGTTCCTTGGTGGTGGTTTTCTGTCTGCCCTTGCCGGTTACATCGGAATGAGCATAGCTACAAGAGCGAGTGCCCGCACTGCCAATGCAGCTCGTGAAAGCCTCAACAAGGCGTTGAGGATAGCGTTTTCCGCTGGTGCTGTCATGGGTTTGATGGTCGTTGGCCTTGCCCTTCTCGGAATTACCATCTCCTATATCATTTTGAAGGCCGTTTATGGAGGGGATCTTACAAAGATAACCGTTGTGTTGCTCAACTTTGGGATGGGGGCGTCGTTCGCTGCCCTGTTCGCCCGTGTTGGCGGCGGAATTTTCACCAAAGCCGCTGATGTCGGAGCCGATCTCTCAGGTAAAGTTGAGGAGAATATCCCTGAAGACGACCCGCGTAATCCGGCTGTTATCGCTGACAATGTTGGCGACAATGTGGGTGATGTTGCGGGTATGGGGGCAGACCTTTATGAGAGTTATGTAGGCTCGATAATCGCCACGATGTCTCTGGCAACGGTCGCCGGGCTTGGTATGAAAGGGGTTGCTCTGCCGGTTATGGTCGCAGCCGCCGGCATAGTTTCGTCGATAATAGGCACTTTCTTCGTCAAAGCCAGAGAAGATGCCTCTCAGCAAAACCTTTTGATGGCGCTGCGTCGCGGAATTTGGTCTGCAAGTATAATCATAATCATTTTGGCTTATCTCCTTGTGAAACAGCAAATTCCCGGTAACATCGGTGTCTTCTGGGCTGTGATCATAGGCCTGATTGCCGGCTTGATCATTGGTTACAGCACTGAGGTGTTCACATCTGACGCCTATCGATGGACGAGAAAGATATCCGAATCCGCCCAAACCGGAGCTGCAACCGTGATCTTGCGCGGCCTGTCTGTTGGAATGATCTCGACCGCCATCCCTGTCATCGTGGTGGCCACTGCGATAGTTGCAAGTTATTTCGTTGCAGGTGGATGGAAGGATTTCAACATGGGGCTATATGGCATCGGGCTTTCGGCAGTTGGCATGCTCTCGGTGCTTGGCATAACGCTTGCCACTGACGCCTACGGCCCTGTGGCTGACAACGCCGGCGGGAACGCTGAGATGAGCGGGCTTCCTGAGGAGGTGCGCAACAGGACTGATGCACTCGATGCTCTCGGAAACACAACAGCAGCGACAGGTAAAGGTTTTGCCATAGGTTCGGCCGCTCTCACGGCACTCGCTCTGGTGGCTTCTTACCGCAATGCATTGCAGTTCTGGATAGACAAGTTCCAACTTCCGCCTGAGACGGTGCACAATCTTATCAAGCCGATTCTGACTGATCCCATGACCATTGCGGGCGTGTTTGTCGGAGCGATGATGCCGTTCCTGTTCTCCGCATTCGCCATCGACGCGGTCAGCGAGGCGGCTGAGAGAATAGTCGATGAAGTCAGACGTCAATTCAGGGAAATCAAGGGGCTGCTCGAAGGGAAGGCTAAGCCCGATTATGCCAGAGCTGTCGAGATCGCCACGAAAGAGGCACAGAAGAGGATGACGGTGCCATCCCTCATGGCTGTTATCGTGCCGATTTTGATAGGTTTTCTTCTTGGCCCCAACGGCGTGATAGGACTTTTGATAGGTGCTCTGACTGCCGGCTTTGCCATGGCTCTGTTTATGGCTAATTCAGGTGGTGCGTGGGACAACGCCAAAAAATACATAGAGAAAGGTAACCTCGGTGGCAAAGGCACAGATGCCCACAAGGCATCTGTCGTGGGTGATACCGTTGGTGATCCACTTAAGGATACTGCTGGTCCTTCGCTCAACATCTTGATCAAACTCATGTCGATGGTTTCGATCGCATTCGCCGGATTTGTGCTCAAGATCACGATCGTCAGGCTTTTCATCAAGTAGTGACTGCATGGATTTCGACAAAACGATGGGGCAGGGATTTACCTGCCCCATTATTCTAAGCAGAACCTGATAACTCGCCGCCGCGCTTCTGTTGACTTTGATTTACGACAAAACTATAATCACCAGCATGAAAGGACTGCTTCTTAGAAGGGCAAGGGAACTTGAAGCAGCAGGTTTGCTCGATGAAGCCCTCAAGGTATATGATGAATTGATTTACATGTATCCAGCTGACCCTTCACTTTACAACTTTTATGCCGATCTCCTCCTGCGAAACAACAGAGTTCAGGATGCGATTGAAAGGTTATACAGGGCTGGTGAAATTTACGAAAAGTCAGGTTTTGACAAGTATGTGGAGGCTATTTTTAAGAAGATACTCTCCATAAATCCCTTTGAAAGACGAGCTTTGATAAAGTTGACCCAATACTATTTGAAACACGACGAGGTGGATAAAGCGCTCGAATTCCGGAATCTTTACATACAGTATCTTCAGGAGAATGGATTTGACATAGGGTTTGCTTCTGTGCTCAATGACATGAATTACCTCGTCCAAAACTTCAGCGATGACATGGATTTTGTCAAAAAGACAGCTGAAATAGCACTAAATTTCCCCACAGAGGCGGACACCGGCGACTTTCTTTTTTCAGTCGCAAAAATTTTCGAGACAAACGGAGAGGTCGATTACTCGATCGAACTTTACCGTCAGATAGTCAGGAAAAATGCTCGGTGTTACAAAGCGTATTACGCTCTTGGACGGCTCACCAGCAACAGGGAATACCTTGAGAGGGCTAAAGAAGAGGCAATCAAGAGGCTGCTCAACAGCTTTGATTACAATGCTGCCCAAGTCGTTGCGAATGTGCTCCTCTCGGAAGGAAACAGAAGGGAAGCTTCCAGATTTCTATCTCTGGCCGCCAGACTTGCACTCGAGAAAGGTGACAGGAAATCCGCTCAAAAACATTTCCTCAAGGCCTATGAAACCAATAATAACAACTTTGATGCCCTTGAAAGCTACCTTGAACTCGTTGACCAGCACGATGATGGGGCTCAGATTGCGTCGTATTACATAGCACTTGCGGCTCACCACATCACGCTTGGCAACCTGAGAAAGGCAGAGGCTTTTCTGAGGGAAGCCGGCAACTATATCGAAAATTCGAGCGGGATCGATAAAATCATACGGAATATCAAGGTGTTCAGAAGGGTAAAGTATGCAGGTCACGGGATTAAGGATCTGCTTGTTTCCTCCTTCATTCAGCCTGATGTTGACACGGAACTGCCGACAGGGATCGATTTTCATTCGGAAATCTTCGAGCTCATCAACATGAAAGAAAGATTTTCGTTCGCATTGCTCAGGATTGACGGCATTTTTGAGCTTGAGGAGAAGCATGGTTCGGATGCTGCTGATGCGTTTTTGAAAAAGGCTGAAACTTATCTTATCAAGGAGCTGGGCGGAGCGAAACTCGGACGACATGATCGAGACACTTTCATGGCACTATGGATTGGGATTGACCCCGAGACTGATAAGATAGTCGATAAAATTAAGTCCGCTCAATCTAAATTCAGTCAGGATGTGTTTCTTGAGAATTACCGCGACTATCGGACAGGATTTTCAGCTGGTATTATGAGTTCTAAAGGCTCCGTTGAGCTTGTAGATTTCCTCAGGACATTTAAGAAAGCTCTTGATATGCTGAAAACCGTGCGGGACAGCGTTTTTGAGGTGGAGGTTGAACGAGCTGCGATTCCAGATCTTTCCGTTTTCACTGGGAGGGAATCGATTTTGTCTGATATGCAAAGCCGCGCCTTTGGCAGAGTTCAACTCGTGACAGGAAGCACTGGTCTTGGCAAATCTGTGCTACTCAATGAGTTCATAGACCGCATGGAGAGCGAAGATGTCTATCTAATTCCAGTCAGAGGGACGCCGACACCCAATCGCCGCGACTTTGAACCGTTGCTCTCAGGCATAGTGAAATTCATGAGCTCGCTACCGCCTGCCGAAAAGAAAACCATCACCGCAAGAACAGGCGGAGAACTTCCCATCCCCGAAAATATGCCGTTTTCGCCCGATGACAAAAAGTTCGCTGTCTTCAAATGGATAGATAAACTGCTCGACCACATCGACCAAAATGGCAAACGCATTGTTTTTGTAGTCGATGACATGCACCACCTGGACAGTTCAAGCCTTGATGTGATTCTCCACATCGCCAATAACCTTACGCAAAAGATCAGTTTGGTTCTGAGCATCAATCCCAACTCTGAAAACGCCACAGCGAAAAGCGCACTTGCTCAATTGGAACAAACTGATGGGTTTCTTAGGATCGAGCTTAAGCCATTTGGGACCAGCGAGATCACGGATTATCTGCTGAAAGTCTATCACGCATCTGAAATCCCCGAGGGACTTGCTGATTTCATATCCGAAATGACGGGTGGCAACCCGTTTTCTGTTGCGGAACTTGTGCTTTTCATGGACAGAAACGGTCACATAGTCTCTTCTGACGGCAAGATTAGTTGGAATAGGCTCGAAGGTGCAGCCTTCCCATCAACGCTTGATGAACTTCTGGAAAACAAGATCGCTTCACAGGATTCCACGCTCCTCAGAATCCTCCAGACGGCAGCTGTATTCGGTTATGCATTTGACTTTGATCTCATCAGAACCACATTCAAGGATTTCGATGGCAATGTTTTGCTCCGGCTAATGGAAAACGCAATTGCGGAAGACATTGTCAGAAGCGGCGTCAATTACGGCTACGATTACGAGTTTGTAAACGAGTTGGTCAGGGACGGGGTGATCAACTCGATACAACCTGACAAAGCTCATGTAGTGCACAATGCGATAGCTCAATATCTTGAAAACGAGTATCTGGCTGGCCGAGGGGATGTGGTCGAGGACATGGTGAGGCACTTTGGTAAAGCAGGTGATACCCGCAAAACCATGATTTATGCGATAATAGCGGGAGAGAGGGCGCTGTCCGACTTCCGATTTGACGAGGCAAAGAGTTATTTCAGCAAGGGCGTCGAGCTTTTCAGGCAGGACAGCGTGGAGCTTCCCGAAGGGTTTATCACAAGGCTTTTTGAGGGGTATGCGAAGGCGCTCGAACGGCTTGGCGAATACGAAAAGGCTGACAAGGTTTTGAAGGAAGCGCTTGAGGTTGTCCCAGACAATGCGAGGATCTACAATGCGATTGGCAACATCAAACTTACGAGATCCGAGTTCAACGATGCGCTTGATGCGTTTTACAAAGCCCTTGAGCTTTCCAGCGAGGATATTAACAAAGCTACCACCTTGATCAACATAGGCAAAACTTATTTCATTCAAATGGAATACGGCCATGCAATCTCATCGCTCATGAAGGCCGAGAGGATTTTGCTCGAACTCGAAAATAGAACCCTGCTGAGTGAGGTAAAGTTGTTCATAGGGGCAGTGATGCGAGCGCGGGGAGAGCTCTCAAAGGCCAGAATAAACTACAAGGAAGCACTTGAAATCGCCCGTTCAGTGGGAAATCTGCGCGGAGAGATACACGCACTCAACAATCTCGGCTCAGTCTTGAGAGCTATTGGTGATGTTGAACAAGCTGAGAGATTTTTGAGAGAAGCATTTGAGCTGGCTCAAAAGGCTGGTGATATCAGGGCACGCATCGTAGCATCGAACAACCTCGGCATGGTCAAAAAGGACAGAGGGGAGCTCAAATCGGCAATAGAAATATTTAACTCTGTTATCCATCAATCCGAAAAACTCGGGCTCAGGGACTCTGTTACAATCGCCCACATCGAGCTCGCAGAAATCAATTTCCTACTCGGGAACCTTTCCGAGGCGGAAAAGTTTGCGCGCACTGCCATTGACATGGCGGTCGAACTCGGCAGAAACCACTATGAAGCCCTTGCTATGCGGCATCTTGCACTTATAAGGCTATACACAGGCGAATTCAAGGAAGCGCTTGACCTGATCGAGAAAGCAGAGAAAAAGCTTGGGTTCAGGTATTCTATAGAGTATCTGCCGCTGATAAAACTTTCGCGTGGAGACTATTATTACAGGTTGAAACGGTTTAGTGAGGCCATATTTGCGTATCGAGATGCCCTTAATAGGGTCGAGCTTGCAGATGTGAAGAAAGTTAAAGCTATTGCGTTGTCATCACTTGTGAACATCTACATCAACACTGATGACCTACTTGATGCCGATAAGTCCTTAATAGAAGCTGATGTCAGCATGGGCAACTCACCAATCGCCGAAGCAAAAGTCAGGTATCTTGTTGCAAAAGCAGGCATAAATGCGATCAAAAACCTCAAGGAAGAGGCAATAGACGACATCGAAAGCGCAATTTCTGCCGTGAAAAGGGACGAGATCAAAATCTACACCCCTGAAATTCTGTTGATGAAGGCCTATGTCCTGAGCAAATTCGGCGACATTAAGGAAGCAGTTGATGTCCTACTTGACGCTTACAAAATCAGCCTGGATATGGGGATTTGGGGCGTTGCGTGGGAGATAGGATATAGGCTTTTGCAACTGGCTCCACAGCAAGCGCCAAACATAGCGGGCGAACTCAAAGAAATGATATCTCGATTCAGGGAACAGGGCAATGAGTTTGTGCCATCAATAAAACTACCTGACGAGGACGAAGCATGAAGCAGCACATAATTTATGCCCATAAGGCATTTATAGACGGCAAATTTGACGAAAATGTCACCATCAGAATCATAGGCGATAAGATCGCAAGCGTTACTAAAGAGAGGGTTCCGGGATTTGGCAGCTACATAAGCATAGGGCCGGGTTATGCCCTATTGCCCGCTTTCGTTGATACTCACACCCACATGATCGGACGAGGTCTCCATCTTGTAAGGCCTAAACTGGACAAAGCAAGAACGCTCAAGGATGCACTTGAGGTTGTGGAGCAAGCAGTGAAGAACTACGATCTATCTGAAGTTGTTATCATTGAGGGATATGACGAGAGTTTCTGGCCTGAAGGCAGGGCGCCCACGCGTCAGGAGCTGGATCAGGTTGCCCCTGCCCGGCCCGTGGTTTTGAGGCGAATTTGTGGACACATTGGAGTTGCCAATAGCAAAGCCCTCTCTATGATACCCATTGAAACCCCCGGAGTTGATAGGCGAGGTGGATTGCTCGTGGAGACCGTTCCGCTCAATATTTCAGACTATTTTCCGCCGACTGATAAGGAGCTTCAGGCTGCCTTATCCGCCGCCCAGAAGGAATTCTGGTCGCTTGGCATAGGCACAGTCAGCGAATTCGGGAAATGGGAGTTTATGCGGGTGTATCAGGAAGCACTTCGGAAGAGACAGCTGAAAATAAGGGTTTACTTCTCGTATTACCTCGAGCTTTTTGATGCCATAAAAAGGCTTGGGCTTCAAAGTGGTTTTGGTGATTCATATCTGAGAATTGGTGGTATAAAACTGTTTGCTGATGGTTCTGTTGGTGCGCGGACAGCGGCATTTTTCGATCCCTACAACGACGATCCTGAGAACTTTGGCAAGCTATTTTTCGACGCAAAGCGGATAGCTGACATTATTAGGCTTGCTGAAGAAGCAGGGCTTCAGGTCATCATCCATGCGATCGGCGATCGTGCAATCGAGGCGGCGATAGATGGCATATCTCATGGCACGGATGGGAACAAAAACATGTTGCATCACAGAATTGAACACTTTGAGTTTCCGACGAAAGGGCAGATAGAGCGTGCCGCCAGCCTTAACATCAGAATCTCGATACAGCCTAACTTTGCGGTCAGATGGGGAGTCCCCAACGGCATGTATGAAAAAAGGCTTGGCAAGGAGCGGATGTATAGGAACAACCCGATTAAGTCCCTGATAGATTCTGGCGTTAAGTTCGCTTTCGGTTCCGACGCTATGCCTCCCTCACCTGCGCTCGGCATCAAAGCGGCAATGATGCATCCCATTCCCAGAGAGCGCATCGACATGGAAACAGGGATAAGGCTTTACACCGAAGCCGCTCAGGATCTCATGTTTATGCCGGGAATAGGCAAAATTCAGAGGGGATATTTCGCCGATTTCATCATCGTGAAACTGATAGATCTATCGGTTCAGGCTCTGGCCATAGGCGGGGATTTCGTTTACATGGTGCCCGAATATCGAAATTTGTTCAGAGTCTGAGGCTAATCGATATTTTTAAAACCTTCTCCAAAAACTTCATGCACATGAGAGACCATCATGAATGCCCTGGGATCTTCTTCCCGAACAATGCTTTTCACCCTTGCGAGCTCGCGCCGCCTTCTTAACACAGTCAGAACAACATCGATGTCCTTTCCGCTGTATGCTCCCTGTCCTTTCAAAAATGTGACGCCGCGGTTGACCTCGTTTATGATTCGTTTCGCTATTTTCTTGCCGTGCATGCTGATTATGATGACTTGAGTTGAGATCGCGACACCTGTCAAAACGGAATCGATTGTGAAAGAATTCACTATTACGGCGAGAAGGGAATACATGCCTATCGTAATGCCAAAAGACGCGGCTGCGAAAAGTGTTATTGTGAAATCTATCAGCAAAAGTCCTTTAGGCACATCGAGATCCGTCAGTTTTTTAAGTATCATAGCGATTATGTCGGTACCGCCTGTGGATGCGTCGGTGGAAAAGACCAGTGCCATGCCGGTGCCAGTTAGGAAGTCGCCAAACAGCACGGCCAGAATCATGTCGTTTGTGAGTCCATTCGGGGGCAAAAACCTTGAAAGTAGGTCAACAAAAACGGACAGCGCTACCGTGGCATAGAAGCTTTTGATACCAAATCCGAGGCTCAGTATCCTGATTGCTATCAAGAATAGCAATGCATTCAGAACCAGCATCGTGGCGCCTACCGGGACATGAAGGAGGTAATGCAATATGGTTGCAAGCCCGCTTACTCCACCAGCGGCTATCCTGTTGGGAACGAGAAAAAGGTCCAACCCCAATGCTACCAGTATAACTCCAAGAGTGATAACAGCGTAGGTTTTCAAAGGCCTGAAGTCCAATTGTCTGTTTTTTTGATGGGATTTCTTCTTCATAGTGGGCTCCGATTGGGGTAAAACGAAAAGAGCGGGAGACGGGATTTGAACCCGCGACCCCTACCTTGGCAAGGTAGTGCTCTACCACTGAGCTACTCCCGCTCAAATAAAGCGCTCAAATTATAACCAAAAATTTTGTTTTCTGTCAACACGCCGACATCACTCATTTAAAATGTTACCGAAATGAGACCGCTCACCAAATGATAATGTTACCAAAACGGAGGTAAAATATGCATAAAGTCCACCTATGAGCTTCTCTGAAAGGCGCAAACATTTGCTCCTGATGAGACCTCGCTATAAAAAGCCTCAAGAAAGACATATCCTCCTCGATGAAATGCAACAGATCACAGCTCTCCACCGTAAGTCAATCATCCTGCTTCGCCTACCTTTCCCGATCAAGGAAATACACTTCGATAATGGGAGCTAACATTTTCTCGGTAACATTTTCATTTGACTTGAAACGGCGAATCCTGCTGAACATAACACCACAAAATATGAAATGAGATGTGAAAAAAATGTTTTTTTCATTTCAACAAAATCTCAACCTTCGTGTCAAACTTGGGTTCGGGCTAAAGTGGCAGTGGACACGAAAAATAAAAGGGTGCCACCATAAGGTGACACCCTCCAGACCGGTTACTTCCCGTCGTTAACCAAGTTTCTTTAGCTCAACATAACCGCCCACAGGAACCTTAACTTTGTCGATCACTTGCCTGTATCCCTTCTCGACCATATTGTGAGCGTAATCGTATGCCCTGTATTCCATAGCATCAGGCGCTTCTGTCTCTGCAACAAACAGCTCCTCCCTTGATGTAGCGTTCAGGATGAGAATCCTATCTCTGTAAGGCAGGAACGGAATTTCAAGCGCTGGGTGCAACACGGTTATCATAGCCGTGTGGCCGTCATCCCTTTTCCAGACCATCAGTGACGGATCAAGCGGCTCAAAATCGCCGTCACGGTAGAGCGGTAACAACGAGTTGAACAGGCCGAGCCATGCGCGCATGATTCGCTTCTGCTTCTCAGGCATCTTCAGCGGGTTGATAGTGAAATTGGGCACCCCCATAGAGACTTGCCTAATTAACAACAGTGCGAGATGCTCCGGTGACTCGTATTCCGTCCAGATGCCGTAATCGTTATGCACCACAGGCACATAGGCCGAAGGATACATGGAGCGCAACATCATTATGTTCGGATCAAACGGCGAATCGCCGCCTCTGACCACGCTCGCATAAACGCTGAGTTCCACATTCCCGTAATTGTTTTTGATACTATACATGAAGTCGGGATCGCGCTTCCGCGCCGCCTCAAAAAGCTCGCGGTAAATCAATCTGATGCCGTCCGATGTCGTGGGCACATCGTGCTCGTGGTCGGCGTCGCACGGCTCATCCGGCATGTAGTCGAAGAGGTCAATCTTAACGCCTCCTGCACCGTAATCTATGAGCTTCAATAGGTTGTCTATCATGATCTGGCGCGCCTCAGGGTTCCTGACGCAAAGTGTGTGGAACCCGGCGGGGCACTTGTAAAGCTTCCCATTCACATGGGCCAGATACGGCCTGTACCGCTCAAGGTTGCGCGAATGTGGGCCGACACATATCGGGCAATACCACAAAATCGGGTTAATTCCGATCTTCTTAAGCTCCTTGATCGTGTCTCTGATGTCGTCGAACTTGCCAGGCACCGTTATCGGCCAATCGCCTATGTCGATCACCATCGACACGGAATCGAGACCGTGGCCATACCAGCCATCGTCGAATATGAACGCCTTAAGTCCGAGGTCGGCCGCCGCCTTCGCAGCTTCAACCACCCACTCATGCGTCATGTGGTCGGAGTTGATTACTCGCCATGTGCACATTGCGGGGTAAAATGCGCGGTCGGTCTTGTAGAATTTCAGGTTGCGCATGGCCTGATACTTGCGGCCATACCTGCGAAGCTCATGCCACCATGTCTTTTCACTGCCTCCGACATAGAACCCGTCCTCAAAAACTTTCAACCTGCCAAGCGTTATCCCTTTGCCGACTGGCTTCGTTATGCGGAATTTCAGCCTGCCACCTTGCACGGTCAGAGAGTTTTTTCGGTTAGCTCCTGGCGAGAAGAAATGAAATTCCGTGTCCTTTAGGTCGCCGAGCAGGCCAAGCGCAAAGAGCGGCTTCTCCTGAAGGTCCAGCAGCGCAATGAACGGGTTGCCGAACGCGCGCCCGGTCAGAGTGAACTTCCTCGACCACACCTGTCGCGGCAGAAAATGGTTCATGTAAAAGCGGCCAGAATCCGGGACGATTACTTTGCCGAAATTCAGGAGCGGCAAACTAAATGTGTAAATGACACGCGTTAAATCCATCTCCTTGCCGTCTTCCCGATAAAACTTGAACCTCGGATGCCCATCCTCATCGAACCACAGCTCAACCACATAACCGTCGCGGTGGTAAACTCCTTCCCGTATGGTGGAAATACCCTGAAAGTTAACTTTTTTGCCGTCAACCTCGGCCATAAAGTAGAACCTTTTGAGCTTCACCTTCATGGTTTCCCTCCATTTTTGAGGCGTATTTTTACAACCCAACCACCTGATTACAAGATTGAAAAAAGATTTTTCGCCCCACGATACAAAATTTCAATCAAAAATCAGAACCTGATGGGTATCACTCTGATTACAAATATGTTATGCTTCACATATCCGATAATGGATAAAACTTTGGGCATCCTACAGCTTCCAAAAGTTTCAATGTTATCGGGAAAAGAGAGAACTGGAACGCCAAAAATTTGCTGTTTGCGTACAGATGTTGAGAATTATATCAATGTAATACAAAATGTTACAACATAAGGCCATTTAAGACCGTGACGGGATGTGTGGCGCAGAAAATGGATTTTTCCGAAGACATGTTTTCGATGATTCTGAGGATGGTTTACACTACAATAATCCACCACAGAGCACGGGAGGAAATTATGAAACTGCTTTTGTTGATGGTTTTCGCTTTTGGTGATACGCTGCACCTGACGATGGACAAAGCAGTTGAAATCGCTTTAAAAAACAGTCCGACATTGAATTCGAGCCGTGAGCAGTCTCGAATGGGCAGGCTGAACTTCATGGAATCAGCTCTGTCGTATGGGGTTGTGCCGACGCTAAGCTTCAACAAGATCGACACAATGCCGTCAACCCAGAACTTCACCCTTAACCTCACCATTTTCAGCATAAACGGCTTAAATTCAGTGGTGAACTCATTCGCATCTGCCCGCTCATCGTCATACGCGCTCCAGCAGAGCAGGAATTCGCTCATCCTCAATGTGAAAACGAGCTATCTCATGGCCCTGTCCGCGCAAAAGTCATACATGGCGCGCGTTAAGCAGCTCAAAAGGGCTCAGGAGAACCTCAGGTTTGTCCAGGCGCAATACGAGCTCGGCAACGCAAGCCGACTTGACCTTCTCGGCGCAAAAGTTCAAGCTGGACAGGCAAAGCTCAATGTGCTCAAGGCTGAAACCGATTACCGCAACAGCATAAGCAACTTAGCGGTCGTGCTCGGATTTGACCCGTCGAGGCCAATTCTGTGCGATGACATTGAGATGGAGATCGATACTGCACTGCTCCCCCCCGATTCGCTTGTGAAGATTGCAATGGAAAACAGACCTGATCTGCGTTCGCTGAGGGCGTCACTTTGTGCTTCAAAGGCATCGTTCTGGCTCAAAACCTTCTCGTTCCTGCCGAGCGTGAGCTACAACTTAGAATGGGACAGGAAGGAAGGTCAGGCGTGGACGAAAACTGGCCCGAAAAGATACATCTCCCTACAGTTCAACATACTCGGCTATCCATTCCGTGTGGCTGGAGGTCTTGGTTCAGTGAGAAAAGCGGAGTTTGAATATCGAGCCGCTTACCTTCAGGCCGCCAACGAAATAATTTCAAGGTATAACGACTTTAAGACCGCTTACAGCAGTTACATGCTGGCAAAAGAGGTGTTTGAGCAGGCGAAAGCCGCCTATGAGCTTGCGAAAGTTCAACATCAGGCCGGCCAGATAGGCATTATCGAGCTATTCAAAGCCGAAAGCGACCTCGCTGATGCAGAATCGCAGCTCTATTCCGCACGGTATCAGCTATACATCGCAAAGGAAAAACTGGATTACTCGGTCGGCACAATTCAGTAACCTGTGACGCTCCTTCTCCTCAGGAATTCGACGATGCCTATCGGTGCAGTTCCGTCGCAGTTGCCAGCTACACCCGGCTGAGCTGATGGCATGATTTGCGTCATCCTGTCCTCGATGAACTGAATTAGCTCTCCGAGCGAGACAACGCCGTCGCCATCGCCGTCAGCATCACCATGTAACCCACTGTCTATCAAATACATGAACAGAGTGTAAGACCTGTTGTTGTATGGATAGAGGTAGCTCGTGGACTGGAGTTGAGACGATGATATGAGGCAAATGCTCTGGACGGAATCGCCCACGGCAAGAACCGCGTCGTTGAGGCTTGAAAGGAAATCGCTGAAATCGCTATACATCGATGTCGCCTGACTTTTCTGATAATACCATTTCAGCATCCTATCGTTAACGCCGTCGAAAAACAAGATCTTCCGACTGCGGTTGATCCTCATCGTGTTCTTCAGCATGTAGCTTGCTATGGAGCTTGACGGGATGTCATTCGGCTTCGTGTAGTAGCCTAAAATGTAGAAAGCATAAGGGTTTTGCGGATCAATTATCGCCGGTGCAAACAGCCCAACTATCACGAGTCCGGTGTCACCGGCCTGCATAACGAACCTCCTGAGCCTCTCGATGAACCTTGACGGAATTGCATTTTTACCTACGAAGTAGGCGACATTGCTGCGTTTGAGGGCAAGTCCTTCTCTGAGGTCCTGGTAGAAAGCACGCGCAGAGGTGGTGTAACCGTTCACAGCAGGGAACTGCGGATCTCCCGGCGCATCAAGCCCATAGACTATGAGGTAGATGTTGCTAACTTCCCCTACCTTCAGGAAATAGCTTTTGGTGATGATCTGGCCGTCCTGCTTAATCCCCTGAAGGACAAGTTGATAGATGCCCGGTGAAGGCGCCTGAATGTTGATGCTGAAGTTGCCGTTTGCATCGATACTGAGCTCAGGGTTGTAGGCAATGTGCTGCCCCACAATAGGTTTCAGGTTATACATCAGGTTGAGCGGCATGACGCTGAGGTTGACATGTCCTCTCAGGACGGTGATGGTGGACTGAGAGTAAGGGATCGATATAATTCTGTTACGCAACGGCATTGGGGAGGTGATAAACAGGTCGTTGGTCTCTTTTTTGGGCAAACTTTGAACGGTCATTCGAGGCTCAGACTGAGCTGTGGTTGGCTGCGTTCTTTCGGCCTGCGGCATTGTGATCGATGGCGTGTGGTTCGGCGGAGATTGTGATTGAAGGTCGTTAGCCTCGATGTTCGCGTCCTGACTAACATCGGGGTTACTGGAAGCATTCGGAGATGGCAGTGATGTGGGTGGGACGAACGGTTGATTTCCCTTGGTTCCCACCGTCACGGGCTCATCAGCCTCTGTTTTATACGCCTCGGGTTGGGCTTCAGCCGTCGCGACAAAACTGCTTGCATTGTAATCGGTTGAGCCATAATTGATTTCCATGACGGAGATTCTGCCGTAATCGTGGAGTAGGGAGATCCGGTCATCATTTGGCGAGAGCGCTATGTTGCAAAGTCCTTTAGTGTGAAGGTTATACATGATGTTTACCGTCCCTGAGTTCATGGCAAGCACCAGCATGGCGGATGGATAGGCAACGAGCAGGTAGCCGGCCCTTTTCATAAACTGCATCTTCACAACAGGCTCCTCAAAATCGGTGAACCGGGCCAAATGGTAGAACCTGTTGTTTTTTAAGGAGTAAAATGACACCTCACCTGTCCGATATCCAACCGCCAACAGCCCATGAACGGGGGAGTAATCTATAGATGTAACCTCTTGCTGCACAGTGGTATTTATGGAGATAGGGGACGAAGGACTGCCGTTGTATCGGATGAAAAACACGCGCCCGTTCTTCGTGCCTGCGAAAAGCATCATCTCGCCCTGTCCGACACTTACGACATTGAGTTCGGAGATCGCCGTGCCGGCCGCACTGGTGAGCCGAATCCGCGATTCGACGGCGTGATTTCTGCGAACAACCACGATCACGCCGTCATCGCCGCCGACGAAAAATCTGTTGTCCGCCACATCCATCGCCGTAACACGGGTCAACTCAGGCGCGTTAAAACTGTCAACCACAGTGCCATCCCTGAAAATCAGCACGGTGCCATCTAAGTTGACCGCAACACCCCCGCCCTCACCCGGCATGGTGGATATGTCCACAAAACGGTTCTGGAAGTCGGAAGGCAGAGCGTTGTCAATGCTAAAGGTGGTATCGTTCAAAAACAGAAAGCTGTTCTCCGTTATTAAAATAAGTTTGTTGGTGTCCGTGTAAGCCATCGGCGACGGATTTGTGGGACTGCCAACATCGTTTATGAAGCCGTCCACGCTCCACAACAGGGCGCGCGTCTCTGGCTCCAGCGCTATGACACTGTGGTAAAGAGAAGTTATTGCCAGATAACCACCTAACGGCTCATCAGAAGGTATGAACAGCATGAAATTTATCCTGGCCTTGAGCATATCGACGCCCATCGGCTTGCTTCTCTGCATAGTATCCAGCGAAATGACGCTGATGTAGGTGGTTGGTTTGCCGTAGCTCGAATAATGGGCGACAAACAGGTATTTTGAATCCATTGAGAACTCGATGGAAGTCACAAACAGGGTTGTCTGGAATTTACCTACCACTTTGTTGTTTGATGCGTTTAAAACAGTGACGCTGTTCTGCTGCCCATACGCAAGGTATTTGCCATCAGGGCTATACCGCAAAATTATGGAGTAACTTGAGTTGCTCTTAAGGGATAAAGGCGTTAGAGGCTTCAGCTCTTTGTCCGTGTATCGAAAAAAGTAGATCGCATTCTTGCCGGCTGTCGTAACTGCCAGCACTTTTTGACGGTAGTTGTAAGCAGCCGAGTGTATCTTGCTCCCCGACTCAAACAGACTGCCTTCTGTTATTTTACCGGATTTGTATGGCGTTAATCCGTTGATTATGTGGTATTTGCTATTGAAATAGACTACGAGGAGGTGATTTTTGTCGATGGCCACGAGATAGGACACCGGATTATCGGGGTCGCCGGTGCCGTTATCGATTACTGAAGGGGCCATCGGACGGTTTATGTTCCATAACCACACCTTTCCATCATCTCCTCCTCCTGTAACAAATTCGGTATCAATAAATTCCACCACCTGGATTTGCAGGTTGGTATCCACATTGTCCACTTTTTTGACGAGCAGGTTACGGTATGTGTAACGGGTCTTATCGCCTCTTTCGGCCACGACGACCCCCATCCCGCATGCTATCGCAATGTGCTGTCTGTCAGGAGAAAGAGAAAGAGAATACGGCTTATCGCTTAAATTACCATAGCCGATGTTACCCAACATCTTAAAGGTTACTGCCCGGATAGATGTCCCCTGTCCCCAGATAATCCCCGCGTAAATCGCGATCACAAGTGATCTTTTGAAGTTCATCGTAAATGCTCCTTGCTATTTTTACAGAACAGAAATCTTTTCAATTTTAAGCCGTAGATCTCACAGCTTCCTATTTCGCTCAATTTCTGCTATCAAAACGAGATTCTGCCACAGATGGCTTTCCTCATAACGGTCAATCACCATCTGCCTCAAAGACAGAACAAAAGCGATTAAACTTGTAAAATCCATTGTGTTGCAGGAAAATTCACGGCCATGATAAAACGGCAGTTTTCCGAATTAGACATCCTGATCGTGGCTCGAGAAGTGTCCAAGTTTCTCAAAAAGCGCAAGGTTAAACAGATAAACAGATTATCGAGGGGCTATATTATACATTTTTTTAAAACTTCGTTGCACTTTGTGATCGTGCCACATCCTGCCTCGCCACACACATACTTGACAGAGACCGAGATAGAGGCATCGGAAGGGCACAGGTTCTCGCCGCTCTTGACGGGTTACATCTTAGACAGCGTCAAAGTCGTTAAGGGCGACCGCATCATGTTCCTGAGGTTTAGCAAGAAAAGGCCATATCCTGACCACAACATCCTCGCCTTAGAGTTCACTGGCAAGGACTCAAACAGCTGCGTGGTAAACGATGAGGGCCAGATCGTGGCCGTCTCAAGGATTACAAAGAGGTTGGCAGTAGGAAAACCGTATTCGCCGCCAAAGCCCCGCTTTTCCCTGTTCGATGCCGATGAGCCAGCATTGAAAAAGATCATCCCGTGGCTCATGGACGAGTTCCTGCACCGTTTTGGCGACTTCGAGGGGCAGAAATGGCGCAATTTCCTCATGCAGATAGTGGAATCGCCTGAGCCAACGCTGTATTGCGAAAACAACCAGCCCGTGATGTTCTCTCCGACGCCGCTCAACGCATTCGAGCACCTTCAAACATGCAGTTTTGAGTTGTATTCTCAGGCGGTGGAGGCGTTTTTCTCGGAAAACAGCTTTCGTGAGGCTGAAAGTCGGGCCGAGCGCACTCGAAAAAGGATCATGGACGAGATCAGGAAGCTGTCGGATTTCGAGAAATACAGACGATGGGGCGAGTATATCATCGCTCACATCAACGAGATACCCCCGGATGCACGGGAAATCGAGATAGATGGCGATAAGGTCAGACTGGATGTGGCCGACACGGTGGCTGAAGCCGCTGAGCACTACTTTTCCGTATATCGCAAGCAAAAGCGCGGGCTTGAGAAGCTCATGCAGAGGCTCAAGGAACTGTCCTCCAGCGATGGAACCGAACGCTTTTCCCATCAGAAGAGGAGCAGCAGGCAAAACCAGAATCCTGCCCACCCATATCGGGTGTTCTATTCACCATCAGGGTTCAGGGTTTTGGTGGGGAAGTCAGCGGCAGGAAACGAGTTGATAACATTCGGCCTCGCAGCTGACCATGACTTGTTCTTCCACGCACGCGGTGTGCCGGGTGCCCATGTCATCCTGAAAAGGGATGCCCCGTCGATCGATGTCCCTCAGGAGGATGTCGAGTTTGCAGCGAGACTTGCCTTGAAGCACAGCAGGGCGGCAAAGGACGGTAAAGGCGATGTCACATACACGGAAAGGCGGTTTGTCAAAAAACCGTCAGGCTCGCCCACCGGACTCGTCATATTAGAACGGGAAAATGTCATAAATGTGCGTTTGGATTGACCTTGCCGAAATCCCGCCCTCACTCTACTGACACGCTTCAAAAATGGACAAAAAATCCAGTCCTGCCATTAAAATAGAGACCTGAAACCTTAAAGATGGAGGATGGATATGCCGAAAACAGCGTTTATGTTCCCCGGTCAGGGCTCCCAGAAGGTGGGAATGGGCAGAGAGGCTTACAATTCGAGCCGAAATGCGCGTGTCCTCTTTGAGCGTGCATCCGAAATAGTGGGATTTGATGTGGCTAAACTCTGTTTTGAGGGACCTGAGGAGCAGTTAAACGATACAAGGTTTACCCAGCCGGCGCTGTTCGTAACGGAGATGGCCATCGTGGAGGCCTTAAAAGAAAGAGGCGAACTTGACACGCCTGACATGGTTTTCGGTCACAGTCTTGGCGAATTTATGGCACTGGCTTTCGCTGAGGTTTTCACATTTGAGGATGGCCTCCTTCTTGTGAAGGAGCGCGGTCGGCTGATGGCAGAGGCCGGCGAGAAACATCCGGGCAAGCTGGCAGCAATAATCGGGCTGCCACTTGACCGCATCAAGGAAATAGTCAACTCGGTGGACGGCGTTGTCGTGGCGGCGAACATCAACTCGCCAATTCAGACCGTCATCTCCGGCGAGGCAGATGCCGTTGAGAAGGCAGCGAAAATGGCAAAGGAGAGCGGGGCGAAACGAGCCATCGTCCTCAAAGTATCGGTGGCATCCCACTCCCCCCTGATGTCCGAAGCCGCCGAAAAGTTCAGGAGCCTCCTCGAAGATGTCGAATTTCGTTCTCCGAAGGTTCCCGTCATCCAGAATGCCGTTGCGAAGCCGGTATCCGATCCGCAGGAGATCAAGGAGAACCTTGCCAGACAGCTTGTTTCATCGGTTCTGTGGGTGGACACCCTACGGTATGCCTTCGACAATGGCGTTCGGCGTTTCATCGAGATAGGCCCGGGCAAAGTCCTGACCGGACTTGCAAAACAGACATTCAAAGACATCGAACTTATCAACATAACGGGGTGAAAACCAATGGGTTACACAGTAGTGATAGGGCTCCAATGGGGCGATGAAGGCAAAGGGCGCATCGTGGATTATCTGGCAGAGTCTCACTCCGTAGTCGCGCGATTTCAGGGTGGTGCAAACGCTGGTCACACCGTGTCAGTCAATGGAGAAGACCATATATTCCATCTCATACCGTCCGGAATGCTCCGAAAAGAAGTGATAGGACTTATCGGAGCGGGCACAGTCCTCGATCTGGAAGTCCTTGTGGACGAGATTGATAGGATTGAAAAACTTACAGGTGTTTCTACGGAAGGGCGCCTCTTTGTAGATGGCAGGGCGTCGGTGGTGATGCCCTACCACAAATCGGAAGACCAATGGGAAGAGGTTTATCGCGGCGGAATTGGCACGACGAAGCGCGGAATTGGGCCGGCATATCGCGACAGGTATGCGCGCATCGGGCTTATAGTCGCTGACCTGTTCGCAAAAGACTTGAAATCGAAGGTCGAGCGGGCTCTTGACTTCAACAACCAGATACTCGGAAGCCGCTACGGAAAGCCGCCTTTCTCCGTCGGCAAGATGATGGACTACCTTACCGCACTGCGCGATCGCATCCGCTCGTTCGTGGCAGATGTGCCCGCAAAATTGAAACAGCTTGAGGACGAAGGCCACGAAATCCTGTTAGAGGGCGCTCAAGGCACCTATCTTGACATATTTTTCGGCACATATCCCTTTGTAACCTCGTCACATACAGTATCAGGCGGGGCAAGCGTGGGGCTTGGGATTGGCCCGAATAAAATCCAGCGCATCATAGGGGTTACAAAGGCATACACGACCCGCGTCGGTAGGGGGCCGTTCCCAACCGAACTGAATGACGAGATGGGGGAACTAATTCGCTCAAACGGCAACGAGTTTGGCGCCACAACGGGCAGACCACGCCGCTGCGGCTGGCTCGACCTCGTTGCACTCCGATACTCCGTGCTGCTCAACGGAGTTACCGAACTGGCGATCACAAAAATCGATGTGCTGTCGGGCATTGAGGAGATCAAGGCCGCAGTCGAGTATGATATGGACGGCGAGAGAATCAAATATCCGCCGATCACGGTCGATGATTGGGCAAGGATTAAGCCTATTTACAGGTCATTCAAAGGATGGGAAAAGTTCTGGGGCACCATGCTGCCTGTTGAGGCGGAAGAATTTGTGAAATTCATTGAAGGCGAGCTCGGCGTCAAAGCGACGCTCGTTTCGACGGGCAAAGAAAGAAACAGCATGGCCAAAAGATGGTGAGCAACATGGAGATCGAGGATATAAAACTGGAGATCATCAAATACGGCCGTCTCCTTTACGAAAAGGATTACATCACGGCAACCGACGGCAATCTCAGCGTCAGATTGAAGGACGGCAACATCCTGATCACCCCAACAGGTTTCCGCAAAGCCGAGCTGACGCCCGATGACCTGATCGTTGTGGACTCGGAGGGCAAAATCGTTGATGGCTTACGAAAGCCCTCGATGGAGATGTGGATGCACCTGTGGAGCTACGAGAGCAGGCCAGACATAAGCGCCATCATCCACGCACATCCGCCGTTCCTGACGGCTTACTCCTTCCAGATGCCGCGCGAATACGAGCCGCAGCTCCCGGAAGTGAAGGATTACATCGGCCCGCTCGGATTTGTGCCGTATAGGCCGGCCGGTTCAAGGGAGCTGGCGGAATTCGTCAAGGAAAAAGCACCAGACCACAATGTCCTTATCCTCCAGAAACATGGCGTCGTCTGCTTCGGAAAGTCCTTGTTCGAGGCCTTTAACTCCCTCGAAAGGGTCGAATTCGAGTTCAAAATCAAGGGTCTGAGGACGCTGTTCAGATGATCGCACTGCTCGCCTCGACACTCATAGCCCTCTCAGTCACGAACATCTCCCGGTTTGACGATGTGCATTCACTAAGCCTGAATTTCGATAGGTTGTATGTCGGTTCAAGTGGCGGCATAGTCATCTACGACATCGTGACAGACGAAATCGTCGCAACGCTCATCGGCTACGATGTCGAGCTGGCGACTCCGGATCCGATGTCAAACGATGTGTATTTCGTGTCCGAAGGCGGGCTTTACCGCTGGTATCCTAAGTTTTCGATGGGGGTGGATTTCATCGGCGTGGTCGGCATGCCAACATCGCTCGGCGTGGGCAAAGATTCAATCTATCTCGAATACAACGGCGTTTTCAAAGCGACATCAAAGTTCATTTTCAACCTCAGGCCGTCATCGGAGCCGCGTGGTAACGGGATAACCCAATGGTCGGGCGCTGTGGTAGAGATCGATAGGCGCAGCGATGAGGCCACTTTTCTAATTCCGTTCTCTGAGGCTGTTACTGGCATGGGATTCGTCCACTACACGGTGATCTATCGGAGCGGAGGCCGCATCTGGGTCGGCACCGATGGCGACGGCGTGCGGGAGTATCGGGAATTCGATTACGGGTTTGTGAAAAAATTGAAGTTCGGTATCGCATCGAGCGATGTCGCATCCATCGAATTTGAGGGGGATACCCTGTGGCTCGGCGGTTACGGCGGAATTACGAAGATTTACGGCCGAAACCGCCAGTTTTTCACGCCTCGAGGCACAATCGCAATGCGATGCGACTCGATCGTGGACATCGTGGTCTCCAATGATGGAGGTGTCTGGTTCGCAACTGATTGCAACATAATGCACTACACATCCAATATGTTCTGGGGTTACAACCCACTTTACGAGCCAACCTGCATCTATGCGACCGATGATGGGCTGCTCATCGGCACGGAGCGCGGCCTGTTTGAACTCGATTTTCAGGACGGGACTATCTCACGCAAGGGATGGAACATCACGGCTCCGATAAAGGAGATAGACGGGCCGAACAGCAGGAACCTCATGGTGCTGACATCGTTCGGCACATACTGGGTGGACGACTCTGGCGCACACAGGGTGGCCGATCCGAGAGGCTGGCTGAGCGGCATCGGGATGGCGGAAAAGTGGCTCGCCGATACAGGATTTGTGGTGACATCAGACGGATTCCTGATAATCACGGACTCCACAATCGACTATTACGATCCGATATTCCCTGCCAGCAGGACGCCTGTCTATGACATAGAAGTTACAGATTACAGGGTCTGGTTTGCGACAAGGGATGGGCTCTTCTATTTTGACCGAGATACGAAGATGTGGGGCAAGTTTTTTGCCTCAAGCAGGTTCCCTCAGTGCCAGGTTTATGCCGTTAAGGCCAGGAGTGACACGATTTTTGTCGGCACAGCAGAGGGACTTTCGATAATAACAGATTGGAGGGAACGATGAGAATTTTAACGATAGGCATCGCTGCACTTATAACTTTATCAGCCTCAAATCCCAAACAGCTGAATTACGAGATATTTTCGGACAACACAAAGGTGGGCGTAGCACGCTATTATGTGACTAACAACTACATCAACGGCGTGAAATACTACGCATATCTCGGCAAAACGGTGATCGATTCAGTCAGCGGGATGCTGGACGAAAGGTTCAGGCCTGTCAGGACGCATCGGCATGAGCTTGTGGATCTGAAGTTTCACGGCTCATGGGACTATTCGTCCGACGCTTATTACCTCGAAGATGAGATACAGATTTCCCTTGGGAACGAAGACACAACGATTCATCTCAGTGAAAAGCTACCGATAGTGGACTTCGACCTGCTGCTGTTCCAGTTGCCGCACATATTTCCCCGACTGGAAAGCGGCGATTCGGCCGCATTCTACCTCGTTTTGCCGATGGGTAAACGGGCCGAGCGATGCGTCGCAAAAGTGGGTAAAGGCGAAATAGTGTATTTTGGCGGCGATACGCTTGCCACCCTGCGAATTTATTTCACAAGGCCGGGCTACAAGTCGCCGATTAGCCTGTGGATCACCCCTGACCTGACCCCGATTCGGTATTACGACGCCGCTTCGGGCTACCAGATGTTTTTAGTGATGCCGCAGCAGCCCGCAAAGCCTCAAGCTCGCGCTCAGAGTGGAAACGGACGCGATAGTAAAGCTCGATAAAGCTTTCGAGAGCAGGATCTTCAATGCTTCTGGCAAACTCAAGCGGCGTCTCTGACGGCTTCTTCCTGCGGTAAAGCCGTTCATATCTGTGGATAACAGACCGGTAAATCCTGATGTATTCGGGGGTTTTGATGCTTTTCACAATAAAAACCGCAAGTCGCCACAACGATATGATGAGCCCGATGAGGAGCGCCAGAAGGACGATCGACCTGAAGTTGAGCGAAAACCTGCCAGAAAACATGCCAAACAAGGGGCTGAACAGGTTGCGCTGCCTCTCAAATGTGTAGTTGACCACATCGCCATACCACACAATTTTTATGTAATCGATGTAGTTTTCTAACTTCCTTTTCAGTGAGGTGATGAAGCTCCGTCCCGGCGATACAGTCTCGACGAACGGGGTTGGATCGAGTCTCAGCCATATCGAATCGCCGATAACCGCCTCAACCCACATGTGCGCCATTTTGCTGCGCACGATGTAATACTTGCCGTAATCGTTCCACTCACCGCCACGAAACCCACCGACAGCCCTCGACGGAATACCCATCTCACGCAAAATCAGGACGGCGGCCGTGGCAAAATACTCACAATAACCAGCTTTTGCCTTGAAAAAGGGATCGAGCGGGTCTTCACCAGGCCCTGTGCGGTAAAACCGCAGCGTGTAACGGAAATTGTCTCGAAAGTAGCTTTCTACAGCCAGTGCCCTCTCTAAATCGCTTGCGTAACGGGACTTGATCTCATTCGCTATCCTTAGGATTTCAGGATGAACCTTAGACGGCAGTTGGAGGTAAAAGCTGGTATCGACATCCCATGTGTGGATAGGAGCGAGTTCTGAGTAAGTCTGGTAAATCAAACGACTTGAACCTCGCCTCGAATACTGAATTGAGTAGTCCTTCGAGACTCTGAATGTCAGCTCAAAGCCGGGCTTTGATATGAATTCAACAGGATGGTCAAGTGTGTAAAGTATCTTTGAGGTGGTCGGTTCGAGGTAGTAGGTCACTTTGACAGACGACACATTTTTGTGTTTCTGTCCGAGGAAGAAATGAAAACCACGGACCGGCAGTCGAATCAACCGGTTGTCCCACGCATACCCATCGTAGAAGTCATAAGTCACGCTGCGCCAATAAAGTAAATCTTCGGAGACGGGATGATCAGGCACAGCCCTGAACACCACGCTGTTGTCCTCGATAAGCTCGCCGACATATCCAAGTCTAACATCCTCAGGAAAACCGCGATTTTGTTTCAAGTCAACGAAATTGCCCGTAAAGAATGAGAACGGGGTTCGTGGCATCAGCAGGAAGAAACCAGCCGCCAGAATCATGGAAAAGATTGGGGTCAGCGATATTATGGCCGTGAACGGACGGAGCTCACGCCATGCGACGGGCCTGTCTCCCATCTCGTCCGAGATGTTGATGATGGCAAAAACAAGTGCCGATGATATGAAGAACACCATAAGCGCGACAGCAAAAATGAGGTCGATCGTAAACACGGCGCCCATCAACAGATTGAACAGCCCGATCACCATAATCTGGATTATATCCCTTATTCGTTTGGGGCTCAAAATCTTGGCTGTTTCGAGCATAAGCAATAGGTTCAGCAGGGTGTAGATGGAGAAGTTGATGAAAACGGTATAAATCGTCGCTGCCAGAAGGATCGGCGTGAAGATGTATTTGTGGCCGGAGCCCGGTATGGATGGCCTGCCGATGTAATCGTGATAAACGGCCCAGACAAGCGGGATAAAAAACCACCATGTGATGGACGAAACCTCTTTCAAAATGGGCAAAAAAGCGGCTGCAATGCCGAGATACAGCGCAAGAAACAGCGGCTTCCTCAGATGAGGGTTAAGCTCGCCTGCGCCAGCCGGTTTCCCGGCTATGTCATCTTTCCATCTCGTCCAGCGTAACCTCATTTAACCACTTCCAGTAAGCTTCGTTTATCTCCGCCACATCTATCAGGATTATGGGCGGCACTTTGTAAGGATGTAGCTCCTTGAGCCTGTCTTTCAACCGCTGATAAAGTGATTTTTTCGTTTTTATTATGACGCCAACCTCATCCCCCGACTCGATGTTGCCCTGCCATGTGTAGATCGATTTGATTTTGAAGATGTTGCAGCAGCCCGCAAGTCTCTCGGAAACAATCTGTTTACAGATTTCAGATGCCACGCCTTCATCTGGCAAAGTGGTGTAAACGATAGCCATCATCGCCTCTCACCTCCTGCTACGGGAGTGTTTATATGCCCATTCGAAAGGCTGTCAAGGTGGGAAAACTTCGTTCGCCTTGTTACCTCAAGAAAAATAAATCTCGTTTGACTCATGAAATGAAATATTCTATCTCTTCGTAATACCTCATCACCATAGCCGCATTGTATATAATAGTTTTGAGGGCTGTGGAACACTGTGCTCTCAAGGTTACTTTTTCTCAGAGATGTGGTAGTTTGCTGTGATGCCAGAGGTTGAGCTCATCGCGTCTTATAACAGGAGGTGAATCCGAATTCTCAGGACCCATCGCTGCCTGTAAACTAAAAGGCATCACTGAAAACGGAGGAAGTTGATGAAAAGAAAGCTATTGCTGATCGCTTTTGCTATTGTGTCTTTTGGGTTTGTAAGCGGTTGCGGTCTCACCAGTTCAGGTGGCAAATTCGTGGTGGCGGACACAACCCAGGTCGATGTTAAAGCAATAAAAGACATCCGCATCGATGTTGTCAACGGGGAAATAAAGATCAAGGCTGTTCCCGATGTAAAGGGCATCGATTTCGTGCTCATCAAAGAGGCGCACGGGAGAACGCAATCCAGTGCCCGCAAAAACCTCGACAAGTTTAAGATAACGATGAACATCGGGGATTCATCGCTCACGATCTCAGATGACACCCCGCGTGAGCTCAAAAACGGCCGAAAGGTCAAGATATATATAACCATGCCGTCAACACTGAACTCCGCCAAATTGACCATGGTCAACGGTGAGATCTCACTTGAAGGGAGACTGGATTCCGCCACAATCAAGGGAGTTAACGGGGTTCTGAGCTTCAAAGGGCACGCTTCCAACCTGACAGTAGGCCTTGTTAACGGCACGATTCACACATCTGGTGGGTTCAACAGGTTCGCCTGCAGCGTCGTGAACGGCAACATAGATGGAAATATCGATGAGATCCTGGACGGTAGCGCCTCGTGCGTCAACGGTTCAATTCATTTCACCATCTCAGGCCTCAAAAACCTCAAGGTTGTCGCTTCAGCTTTAAAGCCGGAATACATTGATATTACGGGGTTTGATAATGTGAGTGAGAAGGACAACAAGGTCATTGCTGTACTCGGAGACGGCATCAACATGCTCCAGCTCTCCACTGTAACCGGAAAAATACAGGTTGAGGCTGTCAGGAATGTTTACGCCTTGAGAAATTGAGTTCCGCATCAGTCCTGCTTCTGCTCATATCGTTGATTTCCATCGATGTGCGTGGCCCAACGGCCGTTCTACACTCAACAGCGTTTCGCGAGTTCAGGGTATTCAGAGGTGATACCCCTATTACGGTTTTCCGATACGAAAACGATACGCTTTACCTGCCCGATAGCGGGAGTTTCACGGTCGTTTTCGATACCCTTGAGCTGAAACCCTCATATTCATACGGCGGAAAGTCCCAATCGAATCGGATGCCTCAATCGGACACGGTCAGTGCCAGCCATCTGACAGAATCGACATGGCTAAAAATCAAGGGCAACAGGCGAATTGGACTCATGGTTGGCAGATCCGTCTCGGTGAGGCAGTCGCTTGATATTCTCATAGACGGGAGGCTGACGGACTCGGTTGAGGTCGAAGGCAGGCTCAGCGACGACGATGTCAATACAAATCAAGATGTCTTTGCAAGTCGGCTCAGCGATTTCCAGAGTGCCAGCATCATGTTGCGCTCTCGAAGCTTAAAGCTTCAGCTTGGAGACCTCACGCTGCCGAACGACGCATCGGTGAAGTATCGCGGCGTTTCGATGAGCTACGATTTGTCACACTCAACCAGCTATCTGACAGTGGCTTATTCGCGGTCATCGAGGCGGAAGGTGGCGTTTGTGGGGACGGACGGTAAACAGGGACCTTATTTTCTGAGAGGTCCTGATGGAGAAAATGTCACAATCGTGCCTTTGAGCGAGCATGTTACAGTCAACTCGATCGAGATGAGGCGTGGGATAGATCACGATTACACAATCGATTACGAACAGGGGACGCTCGTTTTCACGCCGTCGAGGCCGATTCGGGACGGCGACAGCATAGTGGTGAGTTTCGCATACATTCAGGATGTCTATGCGCGGCGCATCGTGCAGGTGGGGACGGACATCGAATGGCTTAAAATCGCTGCAACTGAGTCGAAAGACGACATCTCCGGCCTCTCCGATGAGGACATTATGACCATATCCCGTGCGGATTCGGCCTCGTGGATAAGCGGTTACAGGTTCGTCGGGCATGGCAGGGGCGATTACCAGCTTCAGGACGGCCATTTTGTGTTTGTGGGCGCGGGGCGGGGCGATTACATCGTCCACTTCGAGTATGTCGGCGATGGCGAGGGCGATTACGAATACCTTGCTGAAGGCTATTTTCGCTATGTGGGGCAGGGGAGTGGGGCGTTCAGGGTTGGCCGAAGCGTCTCGCCTCCGTCTTACGACCGCGTGGTCTCGTTTTCCATGTTAAAGTGGCTCAACATCAACGCATTGGCCGGGTTTCACAGCGATAACCTGCTAAATCCGTCGATGAAACGGAAGATTTATCTCATCTCAGGGGACTTTGAAAGAAAAATCGGAATGGCGGGCGTCGATGTGAAGTTTGGAACGAGAAGCAGCGACTTTCCTATTCGGCTCATGCCAATGGATTTCATGCCTATCGCATACATGACGACAACCCTGAAGCTCGGCAGTATGAACCGATTCATCGGAATCCGCATGTTCACGACGAGGGACACTAACTACCGAACTCACGGCAGTGAGCTCATCTTCAGCTTCAACGGCGATGCATCGGTAAGTGGCTCGATGAGATCGGAGATCATAAACCTGAGATCGAGGAAAAGCATCAACGCCAGATTTGGAGTCGGTGGCTTCTTTGCAGCTTATTCGGATTTCTCAGGCGATACATCTGCATCATCCATCTCGGTGGGCTACGATTTGAAGGCCTTCAGGACGACTTTTCAGGACAAACGGGACGCGGGAGGCAGCCACAAGGTGGCGCTCGTCGCTTTTTCCCATAGCTGGTCGTCGAAATCAAGCATCTCGTTGAGCGGAAATATCTTTGTCACGAACGATACGGTTCGCAAAACGGCATCGTTCATCTGGAGATACGGCTTTTGGAGAGGTTCCCACGAAATTAACTACGGCGCAAGCTTCTTGAGCATGGATATCTACCAGTTTGTCGGGGAGGGCAACGGCAATTACTCCTTCGATCCGGCCAGCGGGCACTACTATCAGGACGACGGCGGAAGCTACATAAAGATCAGGAAGAGATTGCCGTCAAAAGAGCCATCTCTGTGGTTCAAAAACCATGTTGAAACAGCTTACACCAGCGATCGCATGAGCTTCATGTCGTCGATCACATTGAACGAGGGCAAAAACGGCAGCTACAATCACCGAGCTGACATGTCAGCTCGCATCAGGTTGACCGAGAAGCTCTCCGTCTCGGCGAATTTCAACGGGTTTAAATCAGCGGACCCGTTTGCGGGAGAGTTGATTGACTATAACGGTGAGCTCAGGCTTGAACAGGACAGGATTTCAGCGTTTGGAGGCACTGGGAGAAGCAAGACGAGTTACATGCCTGAGAGAAGAAACATCTGGTTAGGCTTGGCTTTCCGTCACGGCAAAGGCGACATCACGGCAAAGGTGGAGAGGATCAGCGGAGCGGCAGAGATCAATGTGCTTTCGGTTTCGCATGACATAAACATCTCGGTCGGAAAAATCCCCATCTCGTTCAGCGCTGAGGCTTATTATGGTTTCCTTAATTCCATTAGGGACAGCATGATAGTAACGCCGTTGACCATGCCGATAGGGTTCGGCTACCGATATCGCATAACTGCGTCTCAGAGAATCAGGAACAGAACTGACCTGAAAGTCACACTCAACGGGACGAGGTTCAGGACACACTTCTATGTGTCGCTCGACATGAAATTCTAACCGTTGTTCCTCGTATTTCCGAGCTGGAGGGTGTAGAGGTAGTAGTAAAACCCTTTTCGTTCCATAAGCTGGGCGTGGGTGCCCCTTTCGACTATCTTGCCGTGCGACAACACTATGATCTCGTCCGCATCCCTGATGGTTGACAGCCTGTGTGCGATTACAATGGATGTGCGACCCTCAAGCAACTTCTTGACAGCCTCCTGGATGAGGTGCTCGGTCTCCGAGTCGATGCTGGAGGTTGCCTCATCAAGTATCAAAATCCTTGGGTTGAAAGCAATTGCGCGTGCAAACGAGATCAGCTGCCTCTGCCCGACCGAAATGTTGAGCCCCCGCTCGCCCAGTTCGGAGTTGTAACTTTCCGGTAGCCTCTCGATAAAGCTGTCCGCATACACATACCGCGCTGCCTGCTTCACATCCTCGTCCGAAATATCGTCGGAATGCAACCTGATGTTGTCCTTAACGCTGCCGGAGAATATGAACACATCCTGAAGCACAAGCGCTATCTGACGCCTCAGGAACCTGAGATCGAGCTCTCTGATGTCCGTTCCATCCAGCTTGATGCTGCCTTTCTGTATATCATAGAAACGGAGCAGGATGCTGATTATGGATGTCTTGCCCGAGCCTGTGGGGCCGACGATGGCGAATGTCCTGCCCGGCTCCACATGGAAGGATATGCCTTTAAGCACCCATTCCTCATCGACATAGGCGAACCACACATCCTCAAATTTCACGTCGCCTTTAACCTTCGGCAGGGTCTTGCCCTCGTAGTTCTCGATCGGCGTGTCTAAAACGCCAAAGATGCGCTCGGCGGCCGCCATGGCGCCCTGCATGATGTTGAACTTATCGGCGAGCTCGATGATCGGCTGGAAGAACATGCGCACATAGGAGATGAAAGCTACAAGTGCGCCGAACGACAGTGCGCCGCGCACGACCTGACCGCCGCCATACCAGACTATCAACGCAAGGCCAGTCGAACGGAGCAGCTCAACAGCAGGCCTGAATGTTCCGAAAATGTAAATAAGCCCGATGGTTGCGTCGAAATACTCTTTGTTTACCCTGTCGAACTTGTGGATGACCACATTCTCGGCTCCGAGAAGCCTGACCACCTCGATGCCGCTCAAATGCTCCTGTATGAATGCGTTTATCCTTGCAATCGCCTTCCTGACTTTTCTGAACTGTTTCCTCGCCGCATTCTGGAACCATGTCGTCAGGGCAACCAGTATCGGGATGAGCAGGAGGATGAGAAACGAGAGCCTCACATTCATCTTCAACATGATTATGAATATTCCGATGGCCATCAGTATGTCGCGGAAGAAGTAAATCAGAACATCCGTATACATCTGGTTTATGGCGAGGATGTCGTTTGTGGCACGGGTCACGATTCTTCCGACCGGATTTTTGTCGAAGAACGGGATCGGGAGCCTCAGAATGTGCCCGAAAACCTCTTTTCGCATGTCATACATTATCTTCTGGCCGGCGTAGCTCAGAGAGTAGGTCTGCACGGTGGAGAATATCATGTTGAGCACCAACACGACCAGGAAGATGATGGCATATTTGATGACACCCCTTAAGTCTCTGCCCCTTAGAGCGGTGATTTCCTTTCTCGACAACAGCCTGGTTTTGTTGGCTGGAAAAAGCAACATCCGCCCATTTTCGATGCGCTCAAAAAGCTGCTGGTGTTTTTTGACTACCTCAAGAGCAGCTCCTTTCGGCTCGACGAGGATGTATCTCGAAGGGAGTATCGCTCCCTTCGCCTTCAGGAGTTCAACGATGTGCTTCGGCGTCTCGCTCATGTTTATCAGTAGAAGGGAATCGTCGAGCGGTATTCCTTTGACCCTTATGCTATCGGCCTTTCTAAGGTCAACCTTCACATATCCGGGCACGATGAACCTGTCAATTGCCGTCTTTGTGATGTAAGGCGTGATAACCTGAAATACCGTTGTGAACAGCAACAGGATGGCTGTAATGATGAATATCGGTCGATGCGGATACGCGTAGCGAATCATGCGTTTGAAAAGTCGGGAGTCGTAGATTTTTCCGCCGGTATCATCCGTATCGTGAAAGTGTCTCATGTTGACGCCGATTATAGCTCAGCTTAAGGGAAGCGGCAAGAGTAAAAAATCCTTTTCTCATCTTCAACAGCTCGATGGCGGCATTCTGTGCCTGTTAGATGCATTCCCCACAGATTTGAGGCAACAACCAAAAATTTTTGTTGAGATTAAAAAACTCGATCATTTAGTGAGCCTTATCCATATCCCAATAACCAGATTGACGATAGATAGGATTATCCCAACTATAGCCAGGGTTCTGTATTTTTCTTTCCCTTCTAATTGAGGGTGCTCTGTAAATTTCAAAGTGGCGAAACCTGTGAAAACTCCCAAAATCGGGATTATCCATGTGAGGAAATTTGACCGGGCGACTACACTTATCAGCTTAGTATTTATTTTTTCACGCTTGATATACGATTTTGCCCAAAGATTTCCTATGAAGCCAGCCCCCGCGAAAATTATTAAAAAAGCTATGAGACCAATAGCATAAGGTCCAAGAAATCTAACAATAGCGGACACAACAAAAGCTACAAGAATGCTCAAGATCAACTCCAAGATCTTTTTTTCAGCATTGTTCTCTCTGCTCTGGGATTTATCCTGATCGTTTTGATACGCATTATCTTTCCGCTCCATGGCATTACCTCCTTTTACACAAACTGAACCAAATACGATGATAATCAAGCGAGAAGCAAAATTAATCCCTTTCATCCAGATCGGCAAGCCCCAATTTTTTAGATCATTCAGCGATTAAAAAAGCGCCTTGCCTAATCCCTGATGATGCCGAGTTTTCTGAAGTAATCCGCTGATTTGTAAGAGCTTCTAACCAGAGGGCCCGAAGCCACATAGAGGAAACCCATCTCCTCGCCTTTCTTCCTGTATCGCTCAAACTCCTCAGGCGTGACATATCGCTGAACAGGGTAATGTTTCGGAGTTGGCTGAAGATACTGGCCGATCGTGACGATGTCACATCCGACGCTTTTCAGATCCTCAAGCGCCTCATAGACTTCCTCCTCAGTCTCACCGATGCCCACCATAAGCCCCGATTTTGTGTAAATGCGGTCGGACAGCGATTTTGCCTGTTTCAGCACATTGAGCGATTTCTCGTAGCTTGCCCTCCGATCGCGGATCAACGGGGATATGCGTTTGACCACCTCGATGTTGTGTCCGAGCACATCCACGCCGGAATTGACTACCATCTCCAGCCTCTCATCTAAGTAATCGGGGATAAGCGCCTCGACAAAGGTGTTGGGCGACATCTCTTTTATGAGCCTGATCGTCTCCGCGAAGATGTACGCACCGCCGTCAGGGAGGTCGTCGCGCGTCACCGATGTCAGGATGACATAGGACAACCCGATCTCCTTAACCGCCTGAGCCACTCGATGGGGTTCATCCCTGTCAACAACGCCACGAGGATGCCCAGTTTTGACGGCGCAGAACCTGCAGTTTCTCGTGCATACATCACCGAGAATCATGAAGGTCGCTGTTCCTGAGCCCCAGCACTCGAATATGTTGGGGCATCTGGCTTCCTCACACACCGTGTGAAGCCGCATCTTTTTGATTATTCGGCTGATACGAACCATGTCGTCGTTGGTCCGCAGCCTGATTTTCAGCCATTCCGGTTTCCTCTGAAGTTTCATCTTCCGCTCCTTATTGTCGTTAATTTTAACCCATCATATCTCCATAGTTAGGCCGCCTTCATTCGTGATGATGATGTCGTGGGGCTTGCTCTCGCTCCAGCCGGCGGCTGTCACCCTGACGAAAACAGCCTTTTCCTTGAGCTCCTTGATATTTTGGGCGCCGACATAACCCATGCCTGACCGCAAGCCGCCTGTCAGATATGCGATAACCTCGGCGACGGTGCCGCTGTAAGGCACCATGCCCTCGACCCCTTCAGGTGTGAGTTTTACAGCTTCGTCCTGGAAGTATCTGGAGGCACTACCTTTACGCATGGCCGACTCGGAACCCATGCCTCGATATGTCTTGAACTTCCTGCCGTTTAGGTAGATGACCTGTCCGGGCGATTCATCCGTGCCGGCAAGGATGTTGCCTATCATCACAGAATCCGCTCCTGCCGCAAGTGCCTTGACGATGTCGCCTGAACGCCTGATGCCGCCGTCGGCGATGACAGGCACATCTCCGCCGCATATCCCATCGACCACATCCATAATCGCCGTGAGTTGAGGCACACCCACGCCCGCAACAAGGCGCGTCGTGCAGATTGAGCCCGGCCCGATGCCGACCTTTACGGCGTCAACGCCGAGATCGACGAGCATCCTCGCCGCCTCGCCAGTGGCTATATTGCCTGCTATGAGCTGGATATCAGGCCAGTTATCCCGAATTTCGCGCACCATGTCGGCAACCCTTTTGGTGTGTGCGTGCGCCGTGTCAACAACGATGACATCCACACCGGCTTTGATCAACGCTTCGACCCTCTCGCCAAATCCGGCCTCCGGGCTGACCGCAGCGCCGACCCTGAGACGGCCAGCCTCGTCTCTGACTTCAAGGCTGTTTTGCATCTTGCGAGTCAGATCTTTCAGCGTTATAAGGCCGACAAGCCGCCCCTCATCGTCCACAATCGGCAGCTTCTCGATGCCGTGCTCTGACAGTTTCCTGTATGCCTCCTCAAGGGAAATGCCTCTTTGCGCCACTATCGGCTTACGCATGACATCGCTGAGCTTTGTGTCGGGCTTTTTTACGAATTTCAGGTCTCGCCTTGTGACGATGCCAACGAGCTTGCCGTCAGATGTGACCACTGGCACGCCGCTGATAGCCTTAGTGTGCATTAACTTACGGGCTGCCTCAACTGTCGCATCGGGCCGAAGTGTGTAAGGCTGCTCCACGAACCAGCTCTCGGTCCGTTTCACGATCTCGACCTCACGAACCTGCTCCTCAACGGTCATGTTTTTGTGGATAATACCAATTCCTCCGTTTCGCGCCATTGCAATGGCCATCCTCGCCTCAGTGACCGTGTCCATTGCGGCAGATACGATAGGGACTTTCAGGGTGATCTTTCGTGTAAGTTTTGTCGTGAGATCGACTTCGGCAGGTATAACCTCGCTATACTGCGGCACAAGCAAAACATCGTCAAATGTAAGGCCTATTTGTATTGATTTCATGAGCGTCCACCTCCATGATTTGGCCGTAGATTTTAAAGCAATGAGCCTGAGCGTCCTTTTGGCTTATAATTTCATGCAGGATGGAGGCAATGAGATGGCAATTCGGCTGATAAAACGGTATTCCAACCGCAAACTCTACGATCAGACATTGCACAGATGGGTTCGACTGTCCGACATAGCGCGCATGGTGGCCGACGGCGACGAGGTCCGCGTTGTGGATCATTCCAGCGGAGAGGATATAACCGAGCGCATACTCGCTGATGCGCTTTCGCACGAGTTGAGATCAGGCAGATCGCCGATGCGGCTGATAAAGAAGATCTTATCCTATGCCGGGCATGGATTTATTGGATTTTTCAAGTTAGGTTCGCACCACGCCGATACAGATGAGGCGATTTTGTTGCAGGACATGTTTCAGAAGTTTCCTGCGATGGAAGATGAACTTAATCGTAAAATTCACGAGGTTGTTAAGGGGTATATTGATGAACTTGGAAACATCCTGAGCGAGGATGAATTGCGGCAGATGGTTCGCAATGCAGTGTGCGAGGCCATATCGGAATGCGTGAATGAACTCAAGTCCATCCGCGAGGAAATAGCCGAACTGCGTGCCCGACTTGAAGATTTATCCCTTGGAGGGCGCGGGCTCTGACAGTAGTGCTTCAAGGCTGCCGGGCGGCATTCTCAAAACGATGTTTGTGGCGTTTCCGGGTATCCTATTCGAGAGAATGTGGGGATTGAGTTTCCTCAAAGTTGACACCCGCGTATCAGCAAGTCTTGCAATCTTCCTGAGATCCGTAGGCCCCGAAACTGCAATCGTTTCGTAGTGAATTTGATCACATTTGAGGGTGTCGAACACCTCGGCAAAGCCGTAAAGCTCGGGATCGCGCATTATGCGGAGGAGGGCATAGAATTGGGGCACATAGTTTCGCGTTTCGCGTGGCAAAAGATACTGGATGTCCCAGAATGTCACGAGCGTGTCGTATGGATGTTGAAGTTTGTATTTCTCGATAGCCTTGAGCACCCTACGCTCGCCGGCGTTGTAAGCGGCTATTGCAAGATCCCACCGTCCAAGCGTGTCGCGTAACTCCTTGAGATACATCATTGCGGCTTCTGCTGACCGTTGCGGATCCAGCCTTTCGTCCACACGGTAACGAATTACCTTAAGCCCGTATTTTCGGGCAGTGGAACGCATGAACTGCCAGATGCCGCGTGCACCTGCCTTTGATCGAGCTTTTGGCCGATAACCGCTCTCGATGATAGGCAGGAACACCAGCTCCTCAGGCATACCTGATCTTGCTATCACCTCAAAGGTGATGGGAGAATAGTAAATACCCCTTTTCAGGCTTCTTGTGATGAACTTAACGCCTTTGTCGGATGTGAAGTAGAACAGATAGCGCTGTATGTCGTCGTTTATCGTGTATTCGACATCGTCAAGCTCTTTGCTCCTCTTGATGTGTGTGAGCCATGTCGCGGCCGTCAGGTGTTCGCCCGAGACATTGATGCAGGCGTCATCGTAGCCGTTCTGGAGCCCTTCAAAATACTGATCTATTATCTCAGAATCAGGCTGGACTTCAGTAACATCGATGTTTGATTTGTGGTCGCGTCCAGCCTGCTCAACAAAATATGACCTTTCAGGGTCATAGCTGTTTTCTCTCGGTTTACTGCTGATCTGAGTGAAGCTTAGCACCGAAATCAGGGACAGCAAAATAGCTTTCCACCATAGGTCATTCATCTAATCGGCTCCTGTTAGGAAATTAGTTTAATGAGAGCAAGGTATAGGGTCAATTTTTTCGATAGGAAGAGAGTTACCCTAAAAATTGCGCAAGCGTTTATTCAAACTTTCGGAGTAGGTGGGTAAAAAATGGGAAGGGAAAGATCAGATTTCAAGTCCCTTTTGATGACGCATCACGACCATAAGCGTCAGCCCTCGTCGGAAAGATTGAAACGGTGAATTCAACCCATTAACCTAAGGCGCAATCAAAAATTAAGGAGGCTTTTATGCTTGAGTTATTGCTTATCCTTTCCGTTTTTGACCCCCACAAGCCCCTGATAATCAATGAAATCTATGCAATGAGACATGGGAATCATGCCGTTAAAGTGCCAGAGGATACTGCTGCCACCGATTTTGTGAACCAGAGGATAAACAGCGTGACAACGAACATCCAGAATGAGGAGCAGATCGCCATCAACCCACTGGATTCGATGAACATGGTGGCCGTGTGGCGCGATTTCCGACTTGGATATCGGCGTGTAGGCGTCGGTTACACGCTCGACGGCGGGGTGACATGGCATGACACGCTCCTGTCTGGAACCCCTTATGCGTGGGACAGCGATCCGGGGGTAACGGTCGATGCTGATGGAAATTTCTATGTTGTTGTGCTATCGCTTCCAGAAGGTGCATCGACATCGGGCATTTTCGTATTCAAATCGTCTGACGGAGGCGTGAGCTGGAGCGGCCCTTACACGGTGGTCGATGAAAATTCGGGCGCTTTCGAGGATAAGGAGTTGATAGCATGTGACAGAGTGCCCGATTCGCCGCATTTAGGCAATCTCTATGTGGCATGGACGAGGTTCTACGATTATGCCAACGGAGGCATAAATTTTGCCTTCTCGCAGGATGGCGGCGTGACATGGAACGGCCCAATTCACATAGGTTCCGCCATCTACGGCGTGCAATGGCCGGTCACAGCCGTCGGTGATTCCGGCACAGTGTATGTCGCATGGCTCGATTTCTACTACGATCAGCTTGTCATTGCGAAATCTACGGATGGCGGAGCAACCTTTTCTGACCCTGTCCCCATCACAAACATAAACAACGGTTGGTTCTACATTAACCCTGACCTGCTGGTGATTTCCTATCCATCTCTCGGAGCCGATGTGAATCGTGAAAGTCCCTACTACGGCTATCTTTATGTTGCCTATGCCGATTCAACGACAAATCGGGGCAGCGATGTGTTTTTCAGGAGGTCAACTGACGGCGGCGAGACATGGAGCCCGCCGATAAGGTTAAGCGATGATCCCGACACAAGCACAGCCGACCAGTTTCACCCCTGGCTCGATGTTGACCAGAACGGCGTTATCACCGTGATATTCTACGACAGGCGGAACGACACAAACAATCTGTTGATGGATGTCTATATAACGCAGTCATTTGACGGCGGTGAAACATGGACACCGAACAGAAGGGTTACATCGGTGTCAAGCGACCCATCCGCTTCAAAGTCCGGCCTGATCGGCGAATACATCGGGCTGGACACATGGAACGCAAAGCCGTTCATGGTCTGGACCGACACCAGAGAGGGGACACAAGATGTCTATTTCGGCATGGACACAACGGAGGTTTCAGTAGCCGAAAGTCCTGTCGCCGTTGAACCTGTGCGTGTGCTGAAACAAACGGTTGTCCGCAACTACATCGAGCTATCCACCGAAACGGATGAACCGATCGAGATTTACAGCGCGTCAGGGGCGCTTCTCAGGAAATACCCATCGGGGCGGAGAAGGATATTTGTCAGCGACTTACCATCCGGAATTTACATGCTCAGGGCAGGCAGAACATACCAGAAATTTTTAAAAGTCAGGTGAAATTTTGGGCGGGAGCCGAAAATATCGGCTCCCGAACATTACTGAATTTCCTCGTTGCGATATCTAATTCTTCCCTCCTGAATGGTCATGTAAACATCGAACTCCCTGTCCATGATAACGATGTCGGCGTCTTTGCCGACTGCGAGAATTCCCTTCCTTGACAGGCCAAGCACCTTTGCAGGATTGAGCGAGGCCATTCTCACAGCATGTGTCAACGGAACTCCTACCATCTTGACCATGTTCCGAACGGCTCTATCCATCGTCAGAACGCTTCCCGCCAGTTTCCCGCCCGGCAGAAACGCCTTGCCCTCTTTAACCTCGATCTTCTGATCGGAGAAGATGTATTCGCCATCTGGCATGCCGCAGGCCTTTATGGCATCGCTTATCAGGAGTATCCCCGTGTGCCCCTTGAGTTTAACGAGCAACTTCATGACAGCGGGATGGACATGGTATCCGTCGGCGATTAGCTGAACCTTCAGCTCATCCCTGAGAAACGCTGCGGTCAAAACGCCCGGATTTCGGTGATGCATGGGCTTCATTGCGTTGAAGATGTGCGTCACCTGTGCGGCTCCGTTGTCGATCGCCACCTCAATGGTCTCGTAGTCCGACATGGAGTGACCTATGGAAGGGACAACCCCGTGCATTGAAGCGTCGCGTATGATCCTCATTGCACCATCGACCTCCGGTGCAATGGTCATGAGTTTTATGTGTCCGTGGCCAGCATCCCTCAGGCTCAGCCAATCATCCATTAAGGGTGTCCAGATATAGTCTTCCTTGAGTGCCCCGTGCATCTTCGGGTTGATGAACGGACCCTCGACATGTATGCCCAGAATTGATGGGTCTGCCTCACCCCATTCCATGTAAGACACGAGCCGTCTGATATCGCGTATGAGCGCATCGCGCGGTTTGGTGTAAAGTGTGGCCAGCATCCCGGTTGTGCCGTGCTTGATGTAGAAATCCGCTATCATTGCAAGTGTCTCCGGATTGACCTCCGTGAAGTCATGTCCAACAGCCCCATGAACATGGAGGTCTATAAAGCCTGGCACGGCGAGCTTTCCGGCAAGGTCATAAACCTTGATGTTGTCCGGTATGGAGATGTCGCCGACCCTGCCGAGCTCGGAGATCTTCTTGCCTTCGACTATGATCACGCCGTTTTCAACAATTCGAAACGGCGTCACGATTCTCAGATTTTTCAGAGCAAATTTCATACTTATAACTCCCTTCTGGTTCCTGTCTATGGTGATGGCAAAAGGCAGGATGTCAAGCGGCAAGTAAAGATGTTTGAGCGATCATGCGGACGGCGAATTTCTTTCAGTTGAGGGCTCGCAACCTTTCACAATCTCCGCAAGCTCTTTCGGCATCGCCTCAATCGAACCGAATTTCTCAACGATGATGCCTTTGTAATGGCAGATAAGCCGACGGGTGAAGGAGAGGATGGGGGATTCAGCTTCATCCCAAAGCCACCAACCGTTCCTTTTGAGAAACTCGACAGGGCGAGATAGATTTAGCAGATCCTCACGACTAACATTTTGAAGCTTTTGAATTGTAGCGTCGGAGAAAATTTCCGTCGCCGCTTCAAAAGCAAAGTTTTCATCTCTACTCGCTACTGATAACCAAAACTTAAGCCAATCATCCCAATTTGAACTTTTTAATTTCTTTTCAATCTCATCCCTGTGGTTTTGAACTATCACCCTCGCAAGTCCACTGTCAGCCTCGGCAACATGGGATAAAAACCGCCTAATATCCCGAACGGATGCATTCTTGAGAGCTTTTGATATCCCATCCTTTGGGTTTTGAACTATCTCCTTTGCGAGTTCTCTGTCAGCCTCGGCGACATCGGATAAAAACCATCCAATTCCCCCAATCGATGCATTTTCGAGAGTTTTTGATATCTCAGTACCGTGGTTTCGAGCTATCTCCCTTGCAAGTTCTCTGTCAGCCTCGGCAATATCCAATAGAAACTTTCTAACAGCCCCCATCGATTTATTTTCAAGAGCTTTTGATATATAACCCCCATGCTTTCGAGCTATCACCCTCGCAAGTTCTCTGTTAGCCTTTGCAACACCGGATAGAAACTTCCTAATATCCTGAATAGATGCATACTTAAGCTTAAGAGATTTTAAGCGAATCTTTTTCCCGTGCTTTTGAGCTATATCCTTTACAAGCTCACTGTCAGCCTCTGCAACATAGGATAGGAACTTTCCAATGTCCCGAATCGATGCATACTTGATGGATTTTGAGAGGATCTCTTTCCTGTGTCTTCGGACTATCTCCTGTGCAAGCTCCCTGTCAACTTCTGCGACATAGGATAGGAACCATCCAATACCCACAATTGATGCATCCTCAAGAAATTTTGAAAGGATATAATCTCCATGCCTTTGAGCTATCACCCTCGCAAGTTCTCTGTTAGCTTCTGCGATATTAGATAGAAACTCTCTAATATCCCGAACGGATGCATTCTTGAGA
>WGAI01000013.1 GCA_015489175.1 Caldifarciminota bacterium
TCTCGAGACATCCGTAAAGCCTGCATAAGTCGTTATACCAGAGATTGATAACCGCAGGTTTGCCGTTAATCATGACCTTAACCTTGAATTTGGGCTGGTCATGAGAGATAATCGCCATGCAAGGGAGGCAGATAGACATGACTGGTTTAATCTTATGCCTTATAAACTTATGGTTGACCCCCTGGGTTGATGACTCTGTATCACTTGAGTCTCAGGATGATGAGGATATGATAATCGTCGGCGTGAACACATCCACGCGAGAGGAGCTCATGATGGTGCCTTATATGACGCCCGGCCTCGCCTCATGCATCGTCAAGAAGAGGCCTTTTGACAGCATGGAGGAGCTCGTGCGGAAGTGCAGAATAAGCGGCTGGTATGCCAATAAACTCGCTCCTTTCCTCTCGTTTTCCGACAATTTGAAGGTGAGGCTCAGATTAAGCGTTAATTCTGCGAGGAAAAGGGGAAGTTCGAGCGTGTGGCTTTACCACAAGAAACTGGCAGGTGGCTTCTCAATAACGGGTTACGGCGCTTATCACTGGTTCGCAACGGCCCATCTGCCTTACGGGATCGACTGCACAGTGGGAAAACTTCGATACAGGGCACCATTGTCAAACAAAAGGGTGTGGTGGCCTTCGTCTTACGGGGAAAGTGCGTTTGTGGTTCAGAAAAAGGGTGTTTTTGACCTATATCTGTCGGAAAAGGAGCAGGCCGTATCGATAGGCGACGATTTCAGGGTGGGCCTTGCGTTCTCAAGAGACAATCCCTCCCAAAGGTTCATAGCTGGCGAGGTGGTGAAAAACAGTTTGAAAATCGGGGCCGGCATCCTCAGGGACACTTCAACTCACTTCTATTTATGGATAAGGAGCTCGACTTCGGAAGGGTATTCGAGCGCATTTTTCGCTCCAACATACGACGAAACGAGGCTTTATTTTTCGGCATACCCGTCAAATTTGCCTCTGTTCATCGGTGTCTATATGGGCAAATATTCGAAGTTGAGGCTGTCTTTCAGGGCATCGGACGATTACCGCGTGAGCCTCTACTACCTGCACAGCACCAACAGGCGGCTTAGGGTTCAACTCGAATCTTCGGGCGATATCAGGTATATCGTGAGGGCCGAGTTCTTCTACTACCAGCCACAGCGTGGCAGCATGCTCATGTTCAGGGGCGAGAAAGGGCACCTCGGCGTCATAACCTATGTTTACAACATTGGGGAGCACACGGTCACATACTTTGAACCTGACGGAACCACATTCCAGATGTCTGGGAGCGACAGCAGAACGGCAATTTATGGATGGGTCAACCTGAAAAACACAAAATTGAACCTCAAGATCGGCTATTCGTATAACCAGAAATTCGATTTTTCTGCAGGGGTGAGGTATGTCGGTCCTTAAGCGGAGCGAGGCGATTATCCTGAAGGGGGTAAAATTCGGCGAGTCATCGGAGATCCTATCGATTTTCACAAGGGAGATGGGCAAAATCAAAGCTGTGGCAAAGGGCAAACGCCGTCCAAAATCTCATCTTGCGGCCCCGCTGGAACCTTTCAAACTCTCCGAAATCGTTTTCTACTTTAAACCCGATCGCGACTTACAGCTCATCAAAGAGGCGAAAGTCCTGCGTTCATTCGATGGGTTTAGAGAGGATTACAGGAAGGCATCTCTCGGTTTCGGGATCCTCAAGCTCCTCGATCACGCTTTGCCCGAACATGCTTCTCATGAAAAGGTATTTCAGATGACGCTAAAGGCGTTCGAGATACTCGAACGGAGTCCGTCATTGGCTGTTTACTACGCTTACAAAGTTAAGTTCCTGTCATTCATGGGGCACAGGATCGAGACTGATAGGTGTGTTGTGTGCAGACAACGGATTGGGAGTGATCCACCCGTGCTTTATTTCTCTCCTCACGATTTTGGTCCCATTTGTAAAACTTGTTACTTACGAGGTGAAATCCACGGGGCAATCGAGATAGGCCAGGATAATATTGAAGAAATCAAAACCCTTATGTGGGGTCATTTCTACAACATTGCCGATTTGCAAATTCATGATAAAACTCTGGAAATCATAGATAAATGCGTCGGAGAGGCCTTTCACATCCCGATAAATGGTGAAATTATCAAAATGTAAATGTTTGTAATTCTTTCACTTGACTAACCATTTTTCTTGCTTAAAGATTTGTTCTACAAGCCAAAAGGAGGTGTGTTATGAAAAAGTTATTGGTTGTGTTATCTCTGGTAGCAGTGTCCTCACTATGGGCACAGCCTGTGGTTATAGATGGTGATTTTTCCGAATGGGATCCCGGATGGATGGTCGATGTTAACCCCACACCTCAGCCAGAAGCTCTCCATGACCATGCCATTGATCCAAACAATCCCGCAAAATATGTTGACACGGACATACATCAGATCTATGTCACAGATGATAGCTCCTACATTTACTTTTATATAACGTTCAATGATTCTGCTGACCTGTATCGTCTGATGGATTCCACGCTGTATCACGGCGAAGCCGCTGTCTCCATCTTCATGGATCTCGACGAGGACTCCTCGACTGGTCTTACATGGGGCTGGTGGGCAGCTGGTTACGACTTCTTTGCCACTGTCACCCATACGGACAGCGGGCTTGTGCCGTCATGGGGAGGCGTGTTACCTGACGCTTACGGGATGTATGCCTATGTCGATCCGAGCGCACATCCTAACTGGGGCTTCGGAGACGCACTGCCAGACACCCCGATCTCTGCCATCTCGATAGATGAGCCATACAACGCACTTGAGGTCGCACTCCCCAAATCTGCTATCGAAGGGCTCGGTTCAAGCTTCTACTTCCTCGTAGTCACGCAGGAGCAAGACAACCCATGGGGCGGCGACTATGCACCTGATGAGGATGTCTGCGGATATGGCGTTTACAAATACGATCTTCAGAACCTACCTGATGCCGGGATAACCATTGATGGTGATTTCAGCGATTGGGATGGCATCGATCCTATTGGTGCGCCTCTCGCACTTTACAACGAGGAGGAGCATCTCCATGACCACTCTGTGGATCCTAACAACCCAGAAAAGTATGTAGATACGGATATGCAAGACATTTATTATGTCAGCGATGACCAGTATCTCTACTTTTATGTGAGCTTTAACGACTCCGCAGACCTTTACAGGCTCATGGACTCCACGCTTTACAGCGGTGAGGCCTATGTCGCCCTTTACATCGATGTCGATGACGATTCCTCCACTGGTATGACATGGGGTTGGTGGCTCAGCGGATTTGACTTTCTTGCTGCTGTAACTCATACGGATAGCGGGATTGTGCCATCCTGGGGCGGAGTGCTGCCCGATGTGTTCGGATTTTACATCTATGATAACTCGTTCCATCCCAACTACGGATTTGTCGGTCCAACGGGAGATACAGCCGAGTGGGCGATTTCCATCGATGAGCCTTACAACGGCATAGAGTTTGCTATTCCGAGGTCTGCGGTGCCCAACCTACCGATGGAGGGACGTGTGCCGATACTCGTGGTCGTTCAGGAGCAGGATAATCCATGGGGCGGTGACTATTATCCCAACGAGGATCCACTTGGCTATCAGAAGGCTTACATCGACCTCACCCCGTCGTTCATAAGCGAGGACACAAGGCCGAATGACGGAATTGCAGGACAACTCCGTGTGACCCCATCGATATTGGTGAACAACAAGTTGAACCTCATGTTCTCCTTGCCTGAAGACATGAATGTGGATGTCAGCATCTACGACGCATCAGGCAGGCTTGCCAGAACGCTTTACAGCGGCAGGCTGTCCTCCGGGACACACACCATGAGCTTGAGTTCCGTCTCCCTCAATCCGGGCGTGTATTTCGTCAGGGTCAACGGCTCAGGACTCAACCTATCATCCAAACTCGTTGTTGTGAAGTAAAAAACTCCGAGGGGGGGACCATATCCCCCCTCTTCTTTCCTGCCATGAAGAGAAAATTTATCCTCATATTTCCCATTTTGGCGTTGCTATTGCCATCAATTTTGTTAGGAGGCAACACGGGCAAAATCGCCGGCAGAGTAGTGGATGCCGAAACACATGAGCCGTTGCCGGCGGCAAATGTCGTCATCAAGGGCACCGGTCTGGGCGCATCCACCGACTTAGATGGCTACTACTTCATCCTTAATGTCCCGCCAGGCACTTACGATGTTGAAGCCTCAATGTTGAGCTACCAGACCGTTGTCAAAAAGAATGTCGTCGTCCGCGCAGACTACACAACTTATGTTGATTTCAAGCTCAAGCCGACAACCGTCCAGATGAAAGAGCTGGTAGTTACCGCAAAGAAGCCCCCTGTCCAGATCGACATAGTCTCGACATCGCAAACGATCGAGTCCGGACTGATGAAGAAGCTGCCCACGCTAAGCGTCAAGGATGTTCTGACGACACAGGCCGGAATCATACCTGACCTCACATTCACCGGCCTCACGGAGGACCAGTCAAAAGAGCAGTTTCAGGGTAATCCGAGCGATGGACTGCATTTCCGCGGAGGTCGCGAAAATGAAACGGCCTACCTGATTGAAGGCATCTCCGTGAAAGACCCGATTTTTGGTGGATTTCTGCTTGATAACCTGCCTTCAGGTGCACTCTCAGAGATGACGGCGTACACGGGCACATTCAGCGCAGAATACGGCGGCGCACTGTCCGCCGTCGTCAACATGGTGTTACCGGAGGCCACGCGCAGGTCGATATCCGTGAACGCAATGACGGACTGGATCACACCTGATAGCAATCGCCAGAACATGGAATCCATGGAGTTCTCCATAAAACAACCATTTATGCACAGGAAACTCAGCGTGTTTGCTGCAGGTAAGTTCTACACCACCGATGGTCGATTTTACGGCTACATCTATCCTAACTGGCGCAATTCTGAAGGCAGGGATAAATCCGGCACGCCGAAAAAGGTGCCCATGAATTACAGGGACATAAACTCGCTCATAACGAGGTTGACCTATCATGCCTCCAACAACATCAGGGTTGACTTTATCGGCATGTATGACACCGTTCAGACGATGGAATATCTACATTTCTTCAAATATGCGCCCTACGATGCTCCGAGGTTCTGGATGGGCGACCGGCTCGCTGCTTTCAAACTGAATTTCGTTCCATCATCTAAAACCTTTATGTCACTTACGGCGTCGCTATATGACAAGACCTACAAAGGCGGTGTTTACGATTCCCTCGACCTGAACCTTGTCGAGCATCATCTCATTTCGCCCGAAGGATTTGCGGTGTCGGGTGCCGCTTATCTCTGGAAATATGCTCATTCTAAGACCAACGAGATCAAGTTCGACCTGACCACACAGAAAGGCCTGCATCAGCTCCAAATGGGATTTGATTACAGGAAATACATGATCCACTTTGAGCGCCGCAACCCAACAGCACCTGATCCTGAAGATAGCGTTCCACCTTACGACATGGCACCATGGGAGCTCTACACAAGATATCCCGTGCATTACAGTGGTTACATGCAGGATAAGATCGAGTTTCGCGACATTGGCATGGTGCTGAACTTCGGCGTGCGCGTCGATAGGGTTGATCCGAATACCTACTGGCTGAAAGACCCCAACAGGCTTGCAGCTTTGACAGGTGCTGCTGTGGATTCACTCATGGCCATTGGAGACATCTACAAAGTATCGCCCAAAACCTATGTCTCGCCGCGAGTGGGCGTTTCCTATCCGATTTCAGACATTGCAGCCTTCAGGTTTTCATACGGTGTATTCCACCAGTTCCCTGCTTATTTCTTGCTGTATCAAGGACTTAACGAACATACAGATGTCTATCCAATACCGAACACCAGAGATAACCAGACCGCTGTCGGAAACGGTGAGATGAAACCTGAAAGAGTCACATCTTACGAGGTCGGCGTGCAGTATGCGCCTCGACCGGATGTGACCGTCAACATGGCGGCGTTCTACCGCGACCTCGCTGACCTTATAGGAAGGACGCTCGTGTCTGGTCCCGATGTCCCTGTCCAGTATTACATGTTCGACAACAAGGCTTACGGCGTGATAAAGGGCATCGAGATCATCATAAATAAGCGCCTGACGAACAGGGTTTCAGGTTATATCGATTACACATTCACGAATGTCCGCATCTCACAGCCCGATGTCCTATTCTTCCCCCAGATCCAATTGCACAGGCCGGTTGTCGCGGATTGGGAGATACCGCACAAGCTGAGCTTCGCCCTGAACTACAATGCACCGAAGAACCTCTCCATCTCACTGTCGGGTTATTATTCGAGCGGTCTGCCCTACACACTCGGCATCGAGCCGAACACAGAGAGAGGGCCGTCCCTGAGACAGGTTGACCTCAAAGTTGACAGGACATTTAATGTAAAGAACCTGTCTATCGATGCTTACCTCCAGATCTTCAACCTATTCAATTTCACCAATGTGTATTGGGTTTACCCGGCCACAGGGCGTCCGGGCGATGACGGTAATCCTGCGACATCGCCTGACTGGGACAGGAATCCGACGCAGTATGGCCCTGGAAGGCGGTTCGTGATCGGCCTAAACTTGAAGATCTGAGGGGGCTAATATGAGAAAGGTTATAACACTGTTGGTTTTCGTCTCGCTTCTCAGTGCACAGACCGCCAACAGGCCAGAAAAGTTGCGCTGGAATATCTTCAACATCAACAAACTATGGACGAAGTTCAACACGGACAACCTTATGGCAGCCGGAACTGATCAAATGTTGATTTTCCCCGCGCGCCCGCCGGCATTCGAGTATCCAGGTGGAAGCGGATTGAATTACGCAGGCTTCATGGGGCCCGTAGTAGCAGGTCTCAGACAGCAGAACTGCACCCACCCATCGCCGTCAGACGGATGGCCTTATGTTGAAAACGCTGCAATTGAAGGCCCTGCATGGTATTGGGATCCTCAGCACTGGGAAGCAGACAGCGCTATTCTCGCTTTGGACAGGGCGCCACTTTCGACGGATCCAGGAAGCTGGCCATCCAGCTGGCCGTCCACCTACCCGGATGGCACTCCGATTCAATACAGGACGATAAAGGCCGTCGATCCCACCACAGGTGACACGGTTGAGGGGCAGTGGCCCGTGTTCGTGTATCGGGGCGACACCATCATCGGCGATCAGGAGGCGTGGAACCTATCTCATGCCGTTAACTACGAGAGTGAGAGGTGGGGTGCCCGCACATACTGGCTCGATGTTAGCCTCGAGATGCACGCATTCGCATGGAATCACCCGTGGTATAACAGCGTGATTCTGTGGGCATTCGTTGTGCGAAACACAGGCGGCCGAATAGATTCCGCTTACATCGGACTGAATGGAAGCTATGAGTTCTACGCTGACTTCCAGCCGTTTGGCGGATGGGCGACTGGAGGCGAAGAGGGAGACGATAAACTGTGGTTTGACAGCAACCGAATGTTGATCTACGGCACGGACGGCAACGGTCATGAGATCGATCCCAACGGCAACGATGTGGGTGCCGATAACATAGCGTGGGCAGGCGTGACCGTGCTCAAAATTCAGGCCAACGGCCACGACACCACGGTCAACAAGCTTGACCTTTACGACGGACTTCGTAATTTCAACACTGTGATGGAAAACGGGATATGGGACAGTCTCTTTTACTACGCCAACTTGATGAATGTGGACGATCCTGATGATCCCGATGGCGATGGCTTCGACCAGGGGCCTTACGACAACAACGACGATGGCATCGGAGATGACGATTTTAAGGGGTTTAACCCCAACCTCGAACCGGCTCAACAATACGCATATCCTTATTTCACGATAGGATTTGGGCCTTTCACGATGGAGCCGGGCGAAGTTGACACATTCATCGTTGCGACGGTGTTCGGTCAGAACCGTGCCGACCTTATGAAAAACACCGATGCTGTCATTGTGCTGGCTAACAACCAGTTTCGTGTTCCGCTTCCGCCGCCACAGCCACATGTAAGGGCCGAGGTCGGCGACAGGTATGTCAAACTGATATGGGGAACGGAATCCGAAGCCGACACCAACTTTGAAGGCTATCTGATTTACAGATCCACTGACGGCGGCAACACATGGGGCGATCGCGTTATAACCGACGAGCATGGCTCGGTCGTAGCTTATGTGCCTTATGCCCAATACGATCTTGAAGATGGGATAAGAGGTGCACATCCGCGCGCACCATGGTTCTGGATGGGCGATGATACCGGACTCGATCCGATCACAGAAGTGGACTCCACAACCGGTGAGACGCTGCATGTCTTCGTGGACGACAATGTGGTAAATGGAATGAAATACATCTACTATGTGGCGGCTTACAGCAAAGACACCTCGCTGCCCGCCCCGCTTGCCAACACGCCCGCAAGCGATCCGAACATCCCGAACGACAACACAGTTCTTGTGATACCATCTGTCGGCGTTGCGACCGGAAGTTTTGACTCTGTTCGAGTGGTGCCCAACCCCTACATAGTGTCTGCGGGGTGGGAAAACTCACCGGGCGAGGAGAGGATCGACTTTGCCGGTCTGCCCGAACGGTGCACGATTTACATCTACAATGCGTCAGGCGATCTTGTGCGCAGGATAGAACACGATGGCGGGGCACGGGAGAGCTGGGATCTGCTCAACAAGGATGGGCAGCAGGTGGCTCCTGGCCTTTACTTTTATGTGATAACATCAGACATAGGGACAGTAAGGGGTAAATTAGCAATAGTTCATTGATGGAGCGTGGATTATGAAGAGAGCAACTTTTATCCTAATAGCGGCCATTCTGGTCGCAGGTAATGTCTGGGCCATAGAGAACACAGGCACATCTGCCCTGAATTTCCTGAAGATAGAGGTCGGAGGGCGAGCGCTGGGCATGGGCGGTGCGTTCTCCGCAATCGCCAGCGATGCCTCCGCCCTTTATTACAATCCCGCCGGGATAGCGGTCGGGCAGAAATCTATGGCCATGTTCTCCCACAACAAGTGGTTCGTTGGAACAAGACTGAACTTCGCAGGCGTCGTGCTGCCAATCAGAGGTTATGGCGCAGTTGGAATGTGGTTCTACGGGTTTAATTCCGGAGACATAAAGGAAACTACAATCTATCATCCTGAGGGCACAGGCAGATATTTCCAGGTCAACGATTACCTGATAGGCATGAGCTACGCAAAGATGATGACCGATAGGTTATCGGTAGGTGGCAGTTTCAAGCTTATCAGGGAGTCAATCCTGCATGAGAACGCAACTGTCATAGCGGCCGATTTCGGAAGCCTGTATCGCACCAGTTTTTTCAACAACATGAAGCTATCTTTTGTATTGTCCAATTTCGGGAGCATGGCGAAATTTGAAGGCCGCGACCTCATCATTCAGGTGCCAGTAGGCAGGCTTGTTGAGACCGAGATGAACACTTACAACTGGCCTATTCCTTTGTTCTTCAGGATAGGCGCATCTTCTAACATCAACCTCAATGTGGCCAACATGACATGGGCCGTCGAGGTGGTCGATTCAAGGGATGCAGCACCAAGACTAAACCTTGGCATAGAACTCTCGCTCAAGCAAACCGTGTTCGTGAGAGGCGGATACCGCGCTGGATACGACAACAATTCCGTAACGATGGGCATCGGTGTCAAAAGCAGTCTGCCGGGGCTTGGAAAGCTCAGCTTCGATTATGCCTACATCTATCAGCCTGTTTCTGAAAAGCTGGGCGATACGCAGAGGCTCACATTGGGCGTCGAATTCTGAGGAGGATGAACATGAAACGCACAACCATGCTCTTAATACTGACAGCCGCATTCGTGGCCATTTCAGGATGCCTTCCGGATAGACTTCCGCCGCTGCCAGTAGAGCAAGAGAGGCCCAATCTCGAAACCGTCCTGTCCCCTTCGATGGTTGATGTTACCGAGCTGGAAGATGAGGACCTCACGGATTCCATCCTGATTTCAAACGCTGGATTTGCAGTCAGCGTGGATAGCCCGATCGTGCTACAGTTCGACGACATGATGGATCTCTCCACATTCGACGGCAATGTCATCATCTACTCCGCAGATGGCGATACGGTTCAAAACCTTCAGGCGTCGTTACTTTCCATCGAGGAGATCATCGATACCACGGTGAATGCTGACTCGACGGACACCACGATAACTATCGACACAACCCACATCTACAACTACCAGATCGAACATCCGCCGTTCGAGGAGGCAATGGAGTATTTCATGGAGATCCTCGGGGACATAAGGGACACGGCGGGTAACTCCATATCCATTGACCCTGACTTTAAACTCATCTTTGAGTTCTTCACAGGCGGCAGATATTCCGAGAACTACATCCCAAGAGTCTATGTGGCTGATCTTACGGCCCACAACATCATGGCAGTGGATACCTTGACTTCATTCACATTTACTGATCAGGTCGAGCGGCCGAACGGATTTGCCATCAGCGACGACAGAACACGCCTCTTTGTGTCCGACAAGAGCGCGCCCAACACCTATCTCGCCATTTTCGATGTTGCTACGGGTGCGAAAATCGATTCCATCGATGTCGGAAGGACACAGATAGGGCTCGTTCAGGTCGGGCATCTGGCCGCCGTTGCTACGAGGTCGCCCAAACAGGTCTCATTCATCGATCTCAGCAACGGGAGTGTCACGGAGCAGGCAACATTCAGCTTCACACCGATCGTTATAGGGTTCGATGGTGACAACGCTTACATCGGCGATGCGATTGGCAAGGTTTACATCTACTCTCTGTCACAGCACAGCTGGATCGACACTATAGAAAATGTGTTCACGCGCGGCTCCCGTTCAAGGCACCTTGTGTATTCTGACGGCCTCATCTACGCCAACGATTACAACGGTGATGCAATCAGGATATTGAACAGCAGCGGGATAGTTAACGAGCTCAACCTGCCTGAGGGCACGCACCCGGTCGATGTAGCCGTAGGCGATTACATCTATGTCGCCGGTGCTGACGGGTTGCTCCTGAAATACGATAAGACGACGCTGGATTCGGTTGATGCCACAGACCTTGAGACTTCAATCGCCTCGATCGACATTGTGCCGAAAGAAAACGGAGAACTCATTTACGCCATGTTGCCGGATATGGAGGTATGGGATTACAGCGGGCTTCTTGGCATAATCGATGCACAGACGCTTTCGCTTGTGCGGACCGTGCAGGTCAGCAACACGGCGAGTGAGGTCTGGATTGAACCTAAATGACACTTGCGGCGGGGCGCCTTCGGCGCCCCGCCAATTTAAATCAGAACAACAGCAGGTAGGAAATAAATAGGGTTATAAAAAAATAAGGTATCGAATATTTGTGAAATGTCTGCATGAGCTTACTCCCACCTGCCATTCTGATCGCGATGATGTTGGCCATTGAGCCTATGATAAGGCCGTTTCCGCCCACATTCACGCCGTAAGAAATCGCCCTCCACGATGTTGTGAATTTGGACGCGAAGATCGCGGCCGGCACATTGCTTATGAACTGAGAAAGCCCGGCCGAAAACAGAAACACATTCCCTGGGTTTCTCATGTCGATACGGTTTACCGCCTTTGAGATCCATGATATGCTAGCAAGTATATGGAAGTCTATGAACATCACTATGAAAAGCATTAGCAAAAGCCAGTCTATCTTGCTCATAATGTCGCGGTGAAATAGAACATACCATAACAGAAGTGCAATCAAAATCACCGTTTCAAAACCGCTGTCCATGGAAATTACGAACAAAACCATAAAAATTGAGGATGTTATGAGCAGTCGCCTGTCGATTTTGGTCCCTCTTTGCCCATTATCCTGTAACTGAAGCTGTCTCCCGCTGAAAAATGCAACGATGAAAACCGCAAGAACGGCGACCATTGTGAGAGTTATCGGAGACATGCGGACTATAAAAGCCCAGAACGACAATCTCCACTGATGCCAGAGAAACAGGTTTTGAGGGTTTCCTATTGGCGTGAGTGATGAGCCGACATTGACTGCTATTGCCTCAAATGCAATGAGGCGCGAGATGTCGTTTTTCAGCCTATCCTGAAGCTGTAAACTCAGGGGAACCATTATAAAAAGCGTTATGTCGTTAGTCAGGAAGGTGGAAAGCCCGACGGACAGCAAAATAAGGCCGAATGCAAGATGATTTTCTTTTCTCACCCTGCGCAATATCCTGCATGCAAGGAACTGGAAGAATTGACTTTCATTAAATCCTCGAGTGATAACCATCAGCCCCGTAAGTGCAAATATTGTCCGCCAATCGACAAATTGGGGGAATTCAGGCACAATACTCAGGCTTAAAAAGCTCAAAACCACGAGCAAAACAACAAATACCACAAGGATAAACTCTCTTCTGAGGAATTTTGCAAACTCCGTTATCCCTTTCTTCATGAGGCTGAAAGAATAAAGCAAAGGTGACATGCTCAAAAGAGAACTGTCATAATATAAAGGTGTGTAAGTTATTGGAAACAGCCACTTTTCAGTAAATTATATTCAACACATGTTGCCATCGCTAAGTTGATGCGGGCACACTACGGCCTAACTTCTGTTATCCAATGGTATAGCTTAAAATTAAGCAACCACAAAACATGGAGAAAACGAAATGCTCACTGTGATTTTGACACTTATCGTGCTTGGAGTTCTGATAACCATCCACGAATTTGGCCATTTCATAGCTGCGAAACTATCCGGTGTGCGGGTCAGAAGGTTCTCAATCGGGTTCGGGCCACCCGTCCTCAAAAAGAAGATCGGAGAAACTGAATTCGTCATTGCAGCTGTGCCGTTTGGCGGGTATGTGGACATGGCCGGCAGCGATCCGAGAGAGGATCAGAAATACGAGAAAGACGAATTCCTCGGCCAACCCTCATATAAAAAGCTTTTCATCGTTTTTCTGGGGCCGTTCTTCAACCTACTGCTTGGGTTCGTCCTTTTCTGGATGAGCTATGCCTTCTACGGAGTTGAAGTTCCGCCAGGCAGATGGATTTCGATCGAGGCAGACCTCCCGAATTTGAAGGTGCTGGACGGCGCTGAGGTCGTAAAGGTGAACAACAGACCTGTCAGCAATTGGTTTGACATCCTCAACGCTGTCTCCGTCAAAAGCGACAGCCATCTTTTTGTCGTTGTCAAAGATGGGGATACGATCTCGGAGTGGATACCTGACTCGCTTCTTTCCGACATAACTGCAAAAATTCCGCCTGTTGTCGCAAGGGTCCAGTTCGGCATGCCGGCATACCATGCCGGGCTTCAGCCCGGAGACACGATAGTTGCGATAAACGGCGCCCCTGTGAGGGGATGGAACGAGCTTGTCGATTCCATAAGCTCCCATCCCGGTGACACTGTTCTGCTCAGGATCAAAAGGAACGGTGAGGAGAAAGAGGTCACCATTGTGCCGATGCCATTCACGATACAGGCCGAAAGCGGAAAGGTGGACACAGTCGGCAGGATCGGCATAATAGCCCCCACCGAGCGTGTCAGGGTATCATCTGTGCGTGCACTGGGAATGGCTCTGGATAAGACATGGGAGTCCTCTCTCCTTATTTTCAGGTTCTTGGAGGGCCTTTTGACGGGCAAATCCGATTACAGACAGGTCGGCGGAATTATCACCATCGGCAAGATGGTCGGAGATACGGCCAGATACGGGCTCGACTACCTGCTCATGCTCGTTGCCCTGCTCTCGATCAATCTGTTCATTATAAACCTGCTGCCCTTCCCGGGCCTTGACGGCTGGCACATCCTTGTTTTTGTGGTCGAAGGCGTCTTTCGGCGCAGGATGCCAGCAAAGATTGCCGAAGTCGTGCAGCTGATTGGATACGCTTTCCTACTGCTCATAATGCTGGCGGTGATTTACCTTGACATAAAACGATTTTTCTAAGCGGCGGTGTGCTATGGCTTACAACCCCGAAGCAATTGAAAAACTTAAGGCTCAATACATTGCCGTGAAAGATGTCATCGCTTCGCGGCTTGAAGAGTTTCGTGCATTGTGGAAAAGCGCATCCGAGGAAAGGCTCTTTGCCGAGATGGCGTTCTGTTTGCTCACCCCTCAATCCAAGGCCAGAACCTGCTGGAGCGCCGTTGAGAACATGGTCAGGGACAATGTGCTACTCACGGCACCACATGATGTGATCGAAAGCTACCTTGTCGGCGTTCGCTTCAAGCGGAACAAAGCCTCCTACATCGTGGAAGCGCGGGAGAAGTTCTGCAAAAATGGATGTCGAATTCGTGAACGCCTCAGCTCGTTTTCATCCCCGTTTGAAGCCCGTGAGTGGATCGTGAGAAATGTCAAGGGCTACGGCTACAAAGAGGCAAGTCATTTCCTCAGGAACATCGGCATAGGCGAGCAGCTTGCCATCCTCGACAGGCACATACTCAAAAATCTGAAGCTTGCGGGCGCAATTCAAGAAGTTCCGTCGTCCCTGAGCAGGAAGAAGTATCTCGAAATAGAGCGCATTATGACCGATTTTTCCAGATTAATCGGCATACCCATGCCGCATCTCGACCTCCTCCTGTGGTTCATGGAGGCAGGAGAGGTTTTCAAATAAAAAGGAGGTGCCTGATGGAGCAGAAAGATGTAAAAGTCAGCGATGAGATCAAGAAGATTTTGGTAGATTTTCAGAGAAGCGAAATAACCGAGCATCACATCTACATGCGGCTGGCCGACAGGACGAGCGGCAAGAACAGCGAGATTCTCAGGAAGATCGGTCAGGAGGAGCTGGGCCATTACAGGAGATGGAAACGGTATTCGGGCGTGGATGTGAAACCAGACCGTTTCAAGATATGGCTTTACACGCTGATAGCTCGAATTTTCGGGCTTACCTTTGCGCTGAAGATGATGGAGAACGGCGAGCAGTATTCGGAGGCCGCATACAAAAAAGTCCTCGAGATTTTCCCCGATGTGGATGAGATCATTCAGGATGAGGAGCGGCATGAAATTGAGCTCATCGATCTGATCGACGAGGAAAAGATCGGCTACATCGGGTCGATGGTGCTCGGGTTGAACGATGCGCTTGTCGAGCTTACCGGCACACTGGCAGGCCTCACATTCGCCCTGAGAAACACCCATATCGTTGGCATAGCTGGGCTTATCACTGGAATTGCGGCGTCTCTCTCGATGGCTGCATCGGAATACCTATCGCAGAAATCGGAGGCCGAGGGCAAAAACCCGCTCAAGGCCGCTATCTACACCGGATTAGCCTATATTGTCACCGTCACGCTGATGGTCATGCCTTACTTCATCATCTCGAAGTATTACTTTGCGCTTCTGGCAACGCTGATGGTGGTCGTCGGTGTGATTTTCATCTTCACCTTCTACATCTCAGTGGTCAAAGGCCACAGTTTCAAGTCGCTGTTCACCGAAATGCTCGTCATAAGTCTCGGTGTGGCACTGATTTCTTTCCTGATAGGCATGCTTGTAAGGGCCACGCTCGGCGTTGATGTCGATTAAGGATGGGAGCGCTATGAGGAAAATACTGCTTTCAACCGTGCTTCTGGCTCTGCTCTTTGCTGGGAGCTGTGGCAAAAAGAAGCCCGAAACGCCCGAAAACAGGCTCGTCGTGGCATCCATAGCCCCGCTCGCATCGCTCGCAAACTCAGTCGGCGGGAATCATTTCGATTACAGATACATCGTGCCGCTTTCGTCCAATCCACACACATTCGAGCCAACTCCGGGCGATATGAAATCGGTGGAAAAATCCACTCTATTCATCTACATCGGGTTAAGGCTTGACCCGTGGGCGCAGAAGATGGCACGATACGCCAGAACCTCGACCGCCGTTGGCGATTCCATCAAAAAATTGGGCATCCGCATCGACAATCCGCACAACATCTGGCTTGAACCGCATACCGTGGTCTCAACCGCGAGGGTTATAGCGGATGCTCTCATCAAGGTGGCGCCCGAACTCTCAGACTCCATCGAAGCCGCATACCGAGAGTTTGTGTCGGAAGTGGACTCCCTGATGGCTGACATATCGAACTACCGACCTGACACGATAAAGGTTGCCGTGTATCACGGAGCGTGGGCCGGGGTGCTTAAAAGTCTTGGTTTCCATGTCGTTGCGGTCATCGCGAATAACCCAGCTCAGGAGCCCTCGCTCAAGAGGGTTAACGAAGTCATAAGGCTGTGCAAGGAGCAGCGTATAAGCTTCGTGATAGGGGAGTCCAATTTCCCGACGAATGTGCCGAAAAAAGTTGCGGATGAGGCTGGCGCAAAATTGATCGTTGCCAATCCGCTATATAATGGTGAATATGTGGATGCACTCGAAAACCTTTTAAAACAAATTTTTGAACAAGGGGGGTGAATCGATTATGTTCAAATCATCCATAAATAAAAGGATGATAGTGGTAGCGGCAATCGCATTTGTCGCCTTCTCGGCCTCAAGTTTGATGGCCGACAACCTACTTCAAAATCCGGGGTTTGAGAGCTGGACAGGTGGTGCACTTGACAACTGGACAAAGGAAAGTAGTGTCAACATATACCAGGAAACCGGCACCGTTCATGGTGGTTCTTACAGCGTAAAACTTGAAGCCACAAGTAGCAGTAATCGTGGAATTTATCAGCGTGTAGCGGTGACAGCCGGCAACACCTACACATTTAGTGTGTGGGTTTACAGCATAAGTGGCACAGGTTATGGAGGTATAGGAATATACATCAATTGGTATAATTCCAGTGATAGCATAATCAGTTCTAATGGGCCATTTTACAACAGCAACACAGATCAATGGGAGGAAATATCGAGAGATTTGCAGGCCCCCGATGGTGCTGTGGAGGCAGAACTTAAAATCAGGGCTTACGCCAACAGCACAGTAGCCGGCTATGTGGATGATGCGAGTATAATACCGCCAACTGGCAACCAGCCTCCGAGCATATCGAATGTCCAGCAGAGCCCGACTTCGCCTACATCAAGCGATGATGTCACAGTTACGGCCGATATTACAGATCCGGATGGCAGCCTTGCCAAAGACTCGCTTTATTACAGGGTCAAACACAGCGGCTCATGGGGAGATTGGTCAGCCGTGGCCTCGTCCAAGGTTACCAAAACTTATACGATACCTGCACAGGCAAACCATGATTCGGTCCAGTATTACATAATCGCAGAGGACGATCAGGGTGCCAGAAGCCAAACAGACACTTATGCCTACTATGTCAGTGATGATCCGGTCATAAGCAATGTCCAGCAAAGCCCGGCAGCGCCCACATCGAGCGATGATGTCACAGTTACGGCTGATATTACAGATCCGGATGGAGACCTCTCAACGGATTCGCTGTTTTATTCCACAGACGGTGGGAATACCTATACTCAGGTGTATCACACATCTGTCAACAACGACACTTACACATATCAGATTCCACACCAGAACAATGGGACCACTGTCCAGTATTACATCATGGCCAAAGACAACGCCGGAAACCGGGCTACTTCCGCAACATACAGCTACACTGTGTCTGACCTCTATCCACCTGTGATCAACGAGATTATGTATAATCCTCCTGATACTCTTGGAAGTGATACACATTGTGAGTGGGTCGAGATATACAATCCGAATGATGAGGAATACGATGTGAGCA
>WGAI01000014.1 GCA_015489175.1 Caldifarciminota bacterium
ATTTCTCAGAAAGGTCAGGAAACTCAATGGCTTCTATCATGCAACTGCGTATCTTCTCATTCTCTATGGCGAATCTGTGGGCGAGTGAGACCGCACGCGGGCAATGTGGACAGGACGGGGTCACGAATATCTTTATCTCAGTCGGCGTCGTGATCGAAGCCAGCCTGTTCCGGGAATCGTCCGAAAGTCCGCTATCGCCCTTTGAGACGAAAATTACATCCTCGACGAGAGACGAGAACTCGTATCCAGCAGGTATCCCGAAATACCTGATCCCGTAGTCGATCTTTTGAGAATCCTCACCCCTCAATATAGCTATGCCTGGGACGAGCCAGATGTTGTAACCGTCGGCAAGCTCAGCATCGCGATCGTAATCAACGACTTCAAGGCTTATGAGCTCGGACAGCTCGGCCAATTCCGATAGTATAAGTTCAGTATCGTTGCAATACTGGCACCCATCCGTGCGGGTGAACAGCATAAGCACGACGGGCTTTTCGAGATTCTGCCCAAAGTGCGCCCTGAGGTAATCGGCATCACTTTTGCTTAAAAGTGCCATTTCGTCCTCCTGAAGTTAGGTTTAAAGTTCGACATAGTGTGATTTAACAGGCAGATACAGGTCAAAAGTAGTGCCTTCCCCAACTTTAGACCTCACCTTGATTTTGCCACCAAGCGCTTCAAGTATCTGCTTCACATTGTGCAGGCCAAGCCCTGTGCCTCCCGGCTTGGTGGTAAAATATGGGTCAAATATATGCTCCATGATGTCGTCTGGTATCCCCACACCAGTATCAGAGAACTCTACTACCACATAACCCTCCTCGCACCTTGTAGCAATCTTCAACACTCCGCCGTCGGGCATTGCCTCAATGGCGTTTCCTATCATATACTCGCAGATTGCCTCTATCGATTTGCGGGGCAACATCATGGCAGGGACATTCTCGTCCAGATTCATCTCAACTTCCACATTCGACGCCACAAAATATCCCTGAAGGGAGTTGACCTTTTCTTTCAAGATATCGTTAAGGTTGAGCTCCTCAAACTCGCGGTTGGACTGCAAACGAATTCCCTCGACGGTCTCCTTCAGAAGGCGGTCGAGTTTTGAGACCTCATCGATTATAGTCTGGACATACATGCGACGCGGATCGCCTTCCTCTATCTCATCGGAGAGCGCACGGGCGATGCCGCCGATCACAACAATCGGGTTTTTGAACTCATGTGCAAGGTGGTTGATGATCTCACCGACCGCAGCCCGCCGTTCAAGCTTGATGAGCTGCTGCTGAATTTCGATGAGCTTATCTCGTGTCTTCTGAAGCTCGTCAACTTTTTCGAGCAGGTTCTTAAACAGTCTTGCTCTGGAGATGGCGAGGGAGGCCTGAGATGCAAATGTGTCGAGCGCAATCAGATCTTCCTGATGGATCGGCCTGTTGGTGACGAAGTTATCGGCAATGATGGCGCCAACAAGTTTCCCCCTTGCGGCAAGTGGAACTACAGCGATCTCCTCAACGCCGAGCGTCGGGAAAATACACAGGGATGGGTTGTTGGTCGCCCGTTCGATAAACGCGTGCCCCGGGTTCTGCTCCATGCGGACTATGCGCGGATTGGCATTCGGCCCGCTTGTTGGACAACGGAGCTGCTTTATGATGTCTATGAATTTCTCCTTTTCGCGGTTGAAATTGTCAGGCGTGTAACCGCTTATGATTTTCTTCAGGGTTATCCTGCGGGTCTCGAGATCGCTCCATATTCTCTGAGCCTCTTCTCTGGTCCGAGGTCCCATGCCGAAATAGCCTCTGAGCTCGTGGCGTTCCGAGTCGTGCAGCAACACGAAGGCACGGTTGAAACCGAACGACTCGCCCGATGTGACAGCTGCAAGCACTGCGTAGAGGATCTCGTTGAGGTCCACTGAGTTTTCCAGAACCTCAGAGACCGCATGAAATGCATAAAGCACGGATTCCTTCACGACTCGCTCCATACAATCTCCCTCGCTTTCATCAGGAGTTTGCGTTCGTTTTCGTATTCCACTCTTGCGATGGCCTCGTCTATCGGGAACCAGCCCACGGCATCCACCTCATGGTCATGTTTTGAGATGTCACCGCCCATGTATCGCATCAGGAAGAAGTGAACCACCTTGTGGTGCCTCCGTCTGACGCCATCCTCGTCTTTCCACCAGAACCAGTATTCTATCTCGCCGAGTTTATCGACTATCTCGGCGTCTATACCCGTTTCTTCCTTCACTTCCCGGACAGCAGCCTGCTCTGGAGTTTCCCCCAGTTCGATGTGGCCCTTTGGCAGAGCCCAGACAGTGCCGCCCTTCACGCCTATCAAAACAACTTCAATCCTGCCCTCATCTCCAAGCCGATAGACCACCCCTCCTGCCGACTCCTCGAACACCGTTGGTATCTTGCGTTTTTTCCGCATGGTTCCTAAGCTCACCCTCCCGTGTTGAACTCAGGGGGCCTGACGACAAGTATGTCAGAAGGGGCAAGTCTGACGGTCTTCTCCGTCACACTTCCGAGAAGTATCCTCTTAAGCCCACTCCTGCCGTGTGTGGCCATGACAACAAGGTCTATATCTTTGTCCTCCACGACCTGGGCTATCTCGATGCTCGCATCAGGCGCTATCCGCACTTCATATTCGATGTCAACATCATCGCGATAGATGGCTTTAAGCTGTTCTATCAGCTTTTCTTTGACCGTTTGGCCGGTATATTCGCTGAATTCGGGATAATAGATCTGAATTTCGGCCTCGAGTTCGCTCCAGTGGATGGGGATTTCGTGCACATGTAGCACAATGAGTCTGGCGTCAAGATACTTTGCGATTTCCACGGCGTAACGCCACCCAAATCCAGAGGGTCCCGACAGGTCGGTCGGAAACAGAATGCTCCGTATCGGGCTGGGTTCATCTTCCTTGACGATGTAAACCGGCACATCCGATTTGCGCACCACTTTCAACACGGTTGAGCCGTATTCGCCTTTCCTCGTCATGATTATGAGATCGACCTTCAGGTCTCTGGCAGACTCGAGGATTTTGAGGTAAATCTTGCCGTCCGTGATCTCAGCGCGCGCCTTAATGCCCTTGCTCTCGAACCGGGATACATAGTCGTTCAGCTTTTCCATAGCTTTCTGGCGGATAAATTCGATGTATTTCTCAGTGTTCGGCGACGCAAGCAAAAAGACCGGAGTCTCGGAGATAACATGAAGGAATATCACCTCCGCCCCAAATATCCCGGCGATCCTCTCCACCCTCGCAAGTGCCTTTTCAGATGCACCGGTGAACTCCACAGGAAACAGAATTTTCTCCACTTTCATCATAAACACCGCCTCCTTTGATTTTTGCCTATTTTAAACTATGTATAGGTCGATTTCTAACTTTCGGCATATCCCGCACCGTATCTCCGTTGCACGGATGTTACGGTTTATTCCATTGAGAAGCGGCCGTCCCGCCGTAACTTTGATTAAAAACCGCCGAATAACATGTTATAATTTGCCACAACAAATCGGGAGACTGCTGAGCATATGAAAAAAGTCGAAATTCGGTTGATGCTTGCAATTCCAGTCCTTCTCACCATGATAGGCCTCCTTGAGCTCTACTCGATAAACCCAATGTTTTTTTACAGGCAGTTAATCAGCTCTTTTCTGGCTATCTTAACATTTTTGCTTTTTTATAGTGTCCACAGTGACCTTATCGAATCTGCTGCTGTCCCCCTCTTCGTGCTATCGGTTCTGCTACTCATCGTGGTGCTCGGCATGCCGTCAAACGGCCCCAAAAGGTGGATTCCGTTGGGCGGGTTTAAGTTTCAGCCGTCTGAGCTGGCCAAACTTGCGACGATCCTGACGCTCGCCCACATGTTCTCACAGAAGAAGACGCGGGCTGCCTTCTGGAAAGCGGTTGTCCTTACACTCATCCCGTTCGGCCTGACCCTTATTGAGCCCGATCTTGGAACAGCTGCCGTATTCGCTTTCATAGGTTTCGCAATGGCATATCTCGCCGGATTCGAGACGGAACCACTTTTCTTCGCCATCGTGATACTGCTCTCCTCTATCCTCTCCTTCGTGCCGATGGGCTACATTCTTTTCTTAGCTGTAGTTGCGCTGACGGCCAGATTGTTGAGGTATTCCGCAAGCTTCATCTTTCTGCTTGTCTTCGCAAGCATCATCGTGGCATTGATAACGCCTGTGATATGGGAGAAAGGACTCCATGATTACCAGAGGAAAAGGATCACCGCATTTTTTCAGCCTGAAAAGTTCGAGAAGGACATCGGATGGCAGACGGTTCAGGCTCACATAGCGCTCGGATCAGGAGGACTCACGGGCAAAGGGTTCAGGCATGGCACTCAGAAAGGGCTGTCATTCCTGCCTGCGGCGCATACAGACTTCATATTTTCGAGTATTGGAGAGGAATTCGGCTTCATCGTCTGCTCACTCATCACATTCCTGTTTTTGTGGTGGGTGATCAAAGCCTTGATGATCTCATACGGTTTCAAAAACAGGTTCGGTCAACTACTTGGCTACGGCGTGGCGACATCCATCTACTTCCATGCATTCGTCAACATCGGCGCCAACCTCGGCCTGCTGCCCGTAGTTGGACTCCCTCTCCCGTTTATCACTTACGGAGGGAGTCACCTCATAGTTGAGGCCGCAATGCTGGGCGCATTTTTCAGGCAACTAAAAGAAAACTCCGAGTAAAAGCTGTTTTCAAACCATTTACCATATAATTACCCAATTGGTTGAGAAAGGAGGCGATTATGGTTGCTCAACTTTTGGCTTTTTATCTAATCGGTGTTCCCACCGTGGCATTAAACTCCACACCTGGCCCATCTCCGGAAGTAACTCTGTTCATCGAGGGAGAGACTCAAAACATCGTGCATTTCAGGCTTTATGAGGTTCCCGACCCCGAATCATATCTGCTTGAAAGTTACAGACAGGGCTATATTCCGAAGAACGCAGTGGGTTTGAAAAATAACGGCGTTTCATCGACTTACGCTGCAATTAAAAGGGAAACACGAACATTCAGATACTGGCTGCGAGAAGTGATGTCATACCCTTACCGCTCTGCCATGGTTCAGGCGCTTGACCTGAAGAGCATGGAAGTCAAGACCTACGAAACGAACAAAAAACTGCCACCTCTCAACGGATTCAAACTCATCGAAGAATGGGATCTGCCAACGCCTATCGTATCTTACAGCGACGACATAACGATTCCCGGCCTGGACACACTCCCCGAAAGGCTTTACCTGCTCGAAACTTCCTATTCAAGCATAACGACATACATTCCAGTGCTGAAAACGACGCTGTTTTCGGAGTTCAAGGTCGGGCGCGGCCGCTACCTCCTTTTCCTGACCGACTCAGCGTCAAATCCCATACCGGGGGCGAGGGTGGCGGTTATCGAGAACCGCAAGCGAGCCATCAGAGGGGTTACCAATCCCTACGGTATAGCAGAATTCAGCCGCAGCGACTCCATAAGGACGCTGATGGCCGTATTTGTCACACAGGATAATCGAGTAAGTATCTGTGGGGACTTCTCTTATGGTTGGTTTACCTCGAACGAAGCCCGAATGAAGGCCTATGTCTATACTGACAGGCCCATCTACAAACCCGGCCACACGGTTTACATCAACGGAATCCTGAGGAAACAACGCGGATTTGGCTATCGCAACGCGCCAAACAGGTATGTGATTTTGAAGGTCAGCAGGGGATGGGGCGAAA
>WGAI01000015.1 GCA_015489175.1 Caldifarciminota bacterium
ATTGGAAAGAGAGAATTTTCCTGTTTTAAAATATTCTATGGTTTTATCAACGGTTATCACTTCTTTTAAATCCTCCATGACTTTTGTGTCTGCTATAGCTTATTATCATCTTGTGTGGCACGATGATAGCAAAAGAAGAGCGAAAAGTCAAATTCCTGTCAAAAATTCTTATTTTAGACAGACTTGACCATAAAAATGTTATTAAGAACCTCAATCAACTTGTCTAACGCTATATCAATGCCCATTGGTAATCCAAATTTTAAAAAGTATATCTGGTGCGTTTTAAAAGCGATGTTACGGAACGCGTCTGCCCCAATGAGTTGTATTGCTCGTTGTTCCCTGCTGCGGTCAATTTGGTCGGGCGTTGGGCAGGTTTTATAATATGCCCGTGATCGGAAGTCATATACTCTTGATGGCCGTCGCCCTGCTTCAGCCCAAAAACGACATTGACATGCTGCGGGCTACGGTAAAAGAAGCTGTCGATTCGGGCCTGAATGTTGTCCGTTTGCCCGATTCCATGAGTATCGTTCAGGACGGCAGTTACAATAACAGCTGGATCGTGGAAGACGCTATTACTCAGAAGCTTATAGACAAGCATGTGAGGGTCATCAGGACTGCGCCAACAAAGCTGCATTACAGAATTGTTGACATGCGAGTGTCTTACTCTGTGTTTCGCAGGTCGTTTTTCGGCCCTCAGATGGCAGTGCGGACATTTTACATCGACATAACATTCAAGCTCGTTCATGACGGTGAGGTCGGATGGATACGGTCGTTTGAGGTTATGCGCTCGGACACCGTGCCGCTCAGGATGCTCGCTGATCTCAGATACGATGGGATCTCGCCGCAGGTGCCTGAAACCATGTCGGTTGTTGAACCTGTCATAATCGTCATAGCACTTGGCTACATACTGTTTTACCTTTACTCTGGAGGAAAATGATATGGGAGAACACACACTTAGAGCTGAAGAACTGAGAAAGATTTATGGGGGGCGCGAGGTAGTGTCAGGTGTTAACCTTGAAGTGCGGACAGGCGAGATCGTTGGGCTTCTCGGCCCGAACGGCGCAGGCAAAACCACCACATTTTACATGATCATGGGGGCTATCAGACCTAACGGCGGGCACATCTACTTCGACGACATGGAGATAACCGGTCTGCCCATGTTCAGGAGGGCGAGGCTCGGCATGAGCTACCTGCCACAGGAGGCCTCCATATTTCGGAAACTCACGGTCTTTGAGAATGTTTACAGCATTCTTGAGATTCGCGGAATAGGCGGCGAAAGAGGCAGAGAGGAGGCGCGTAAGGTTCTGGAACAGATGAATGTATGGCATCTTCGAGAGCAAAAGGGGTATATGCTCTCAGGTGGAGAGCGGAGGCGAGTTGAGATAGCCCGTGCGCTCGTCACACAACCCAGATTCCTGCTGTTAGATGAGCCATTTACAGGCATCGACCCGAAAACTCGTCAGGAGATTCAGGACATCATACTTGGTTTGAAATCCCTTGGCATAGGCGTGCTTATAACGGATCACAATGTGCGCGAGACTTTGGAAATAACCGACCGCGCCTATATAATTTACGAAGGGAAAATTCTCATCTCAGGCACCTCTGAAATGCTCATAAACAATCAGAAGGCTCGTGAGGTATATCTTGGGGAGAGATTTAAACTATGACCGAACGGCATGGCTTAAAATTCACAACCGAAAACAGGGTAAGCACGCGGCTGGTGCCGCATCTCTCCACGCTTATCGTCGCCAGACTCAGCGCAGTTCCCATCCTTGAACTCCAACACCTTGTAATTCAGGAGGTCGAAGAAAATCCCTGCCTCGAAATAGAGTCATGGGATCCGCCTCAGATTGACATCATCGAGGAGACCATGAAGGAGACGCCCGAAATAACTCCTGACGAAAATGAGCTCCTGCCGACATGGCCAAGGGGCATAATATCCAACAACGAGGATAATGAAGACCTTGAGCCTGAGGCACCTCCAATTGGATTCTGGGATCGGGTGGAGGCACAGCTTGAGGTGAATTTTGCGCGCGATAAGCGCCGTTACCCCATTGCCAGAGCCATAATTGATTCGCTCGACGAACGGGGGCGCCTCTCCGTCGCGGTGGAGATCATCGCCAGAAGGCTTGGCGTTGATGTCGATGAGGTCGAGAAGGTCAGGCAGTTCATCCTCAGGGAGTTCGATCCGCCCGGCATCGCCGCAGTTAACCTCCGTGAAACACTGCTTGTGCAGCTTGAACAGAGGAATTTGACGGATTCGTTGCTCTACAAGGCCATCTCGGAGCATTGGGATGAGGCGAAAAGGGGGCTCAGAGAATACATCGCAAAGGTAAGCCCGAACAACGAAGAGAAAGAAGATAACATGAAACTCCTTGAGTCGCTTTATCTTTTCCCCACCACAGTCTATGAACACGAATCGATAGCTTACATTTATCCGGAGGTCATTTTTAAGGAGCGCGATGGCAGAATTGTGGTTGAGCTCGTGCGCGGGATGTATCCATTGCTTGCAATAAATTCGTATTACGCCAGTTTGCTGGATGACCCGAATGTCGATAAGAAGACGAAGCGTTTTATAAAGGAAAAGCTTGATCGGGCAAGGATCTACATCGAAGCGCTGGCGTCAAGGCGCCGCAACATAGCCATGATCGCTGAGTTCATAGCCCTGAATCAGGAGGATTTTCTCCTCGGCAGAAGCAAATACCTGAAACCGATCACCCAGCTTGAAGCCGCCGAACGGCTTGGCATGTCGGAATCGACGCTCAGCAGGATTGTCAGGGGAAAATATGCTGAGACGCCGGTCGGCATCTTTGAGCTCAAGTTCTTCTTCAGCCGGGGCGTGATGAAAAACGGCATGGTGGTCTCCAAAGAGCGAATGATCGACCGAATGTTGCAGATAATCGAATCTGAGGACAAAGCCAATCCGCTGAGTGACGAAAAGATCGCATCAATTCTACGGAAAGAAGGTTATAAAATTTCAAGGCGAACTGTTGTAAAATACAGGCAACAGCTTGGCATACCGTCAAGCAAGGCGAGAAAAAAGACAAAATGATGTGCAGGAGGAAAATATGCTGATAAAAAAGGTCAAACATCCGGCTAAAAATGCCCGTGTCGGTGTTTTTGTGGATGTGCAGAACATGTTTTATTCGGCAAAGGAGTATTATGATGGAAAGGTGGACTTTGAGAAGATTTTGGACTCGGCCGTTCGCGGCCGCTCGTTGATAACGGCAATAGCCTATCTTGTGTGTGTCGATGATGTGGATCAGACGGCCTTCATTTCCGTGCTTGAGAGGCTTGGTTTCATCATAAGAATGAAATACTTGAAGCGCCGTGCTGACGGTTCCGGGCGCGGTGATTGGGACATGGGCATAGCTATCGATGCATTGGTTCGGGCGCCGAAACTCGATGTTGTCGTGCTTGTTACAGGAGATGGGGACTTCGTTGAGCTGGTGCACGCACTCAAAGCGCAGGGTGTTACAGTGGAAGTCCTGTCGTTCCCACAGAACACCTCAGAAGACCTCAAGCGTGTGTCTGACCTCTACATCCCCATGGATGCGGATTTCATCAGGCGATCGAGCAGACCCGAACGGCACGAGGAGCCTGTCCCTGATACGGTTGATTGGGCCAATGCCCCTGAGATAGAAGAGGAGGAATTTACAACTGATCCTGCTGCGAGCGTATAGGTTACTGACCGATTGGGTCGGGCTTTTCGCCTCCTCCAGATCTGATCCTGGAACAGCTGATAGGAGTTTCTGGATACATGCTGCATCCGTCGGAGAAGTGCTTGCTTCATATCCGTTTACTAAACTGCTCCTTGAGACCTATCCGAATGTCAAACTCTTTTACACGGTCGTTACGGACACAGGAATAGCACGTGCACGGGAGCTTTTCGGGAACAGGGTCATGGTCACAAAGTTCCCGTTCGACAGCTATCGCCACCTGTCCAGCATCCACAATGCCCTGCATCCACAGGCGCTTTTTGTGATCGAGACGGAGATATGGCCTAACCTTTTGCTTAGTGCCCATGAGCGAGGCGTCCCGATATTCCTGCTCAATGCACGCATATCGCCAAACACGGTCTCACATCTTCGCCTCATAAAACGGCTTTCGAGATACCTGTTGAGCTCTTTTACAATCATTTTCGCCCGCAACAAGACCGATGCAAGGCTGTTCACGATGGCAGGTGCGGATCCCTCTAAAATCGTCGTCATAGGCAGCCTCAAGTATGACACAATACAGCGGCCTCTGAAAGGCTTAACCCGCAAGGAGTTGGGCTTCTCGGATGACAGGTTTGTGGTTGTTTTTGGGAGTGTGAGGAGCCGTGAATTCAACGATGTGGTTCGAGCCATGCAGGCCATAAGGGGCAAGGCTGGCATGGTTGTTGCGCCACGCCACCTCAAAAATGTGCCGATCCTCGTTAACCTTCTGCGCAAGCATGGATTTAAGCCGACGCTACGCAGTGAAAAGAGGCCGTGCAATGACGGCGTCTTGATACTCGACACGATAGGCGAGCTCTGGGATGTGTATCATCTCGCAAACGCCGCTTTCGTGGGTGGTTCACTGGCAAACTATGGGGGACACAACATCCTTGAACCGGCCTACGCTGGCATACCGGTCATTTTCGGGCCATACATCTGGAATGTTGAGGATTACGCATACCCGATGATGGAGGAGGGGATTGCGTTTCGGGTTTACGATGGAGATGAGCTCGGCAGGGTGCTGAAGGAGCTTGTCCACTCGCCGTCGAAAGCCGCCTCAATAGGTCGAAAGGCGAGGGAGTTCGTCAGGAAAAGGTCAGGAGTGTCTCGAAGGATATTAGAAATGGTCAGGCCTTACATAGAGCCTATTGGTTGAGGACATATCGAATTTGTTTGCCCCTGCCTTCCCGCTTCAGGATGCCGGATTTTACCATCTCCTCAAGGTCAAGTCTGGCCGTGCGCTCCGAGATGCCCATCATCTGCTCGTATTCCTTTCTGGTTATAACTTTGTGACGCGTTAGGTAACGGTAAAGCTCCTGCTGGCGCGGGTTCAAACTGTCAAGTTTTACGATCCTCTTTCCGATCGGCAGCGATATGAACAGGCCGCCCCACTGAACCGCCGTCTGTATCCCATCGAGGCCGCAATGTTGAACCTTTTGACGCAACATCGCCCATCCGGGCGATGGATGCACAATTCCGGCAAAATACATGACACGCCTCAACAGTGGGTTGCGCGGCATGGATGGAACATAACCGTTTTCTGCCGGATATCTGCCAGTGGGTGGCACGCCCGGCGAGAATATCGAGATGCCTTCGATCGAGATCGAGATCTCGGTCAGTGCCGGTAAGCTGTAATCGCGGTGCATGATCGCATTTCCGAAGATTTCCCTCAACATCTCCTCAACGCAGCGAAATTTTCCCCCCTCAAAGACCTGTCTGGCCTCATCTGCGACATAGCCGAGTATTCGGTCGAATTTTTCTAAAATAGGCCCTAAAAAACTCTTTGATGTCAATTTCTCACTGTCGGAGAATGACTTTGTCCTGTTGACCTTAACTTCGCTCTGCGGGAGATAGGCCTCTGGCATGGCTCCGAACATCAAAATGGCTGCTACCGTCGGCTTGCCGCCGTGCGTCAGGCCGAGCTTTTCGAGGAGCTTCAGAGGCCACCTGTGGCCCATCTTTGATGCAAATTGCTCAACGAGCTCAAGGTTGAGGGCGTCAACTGACAGGTTGTCCAACAGCCTTGCGTCGTATGAAGGGGTAGCCCATCGCTCCATGAACATCCGTTCCACTTCGTTTACGGCAAGATGCTCTATCCTGCCATTGCGATACACCGGGAATTTTCCGGCAAACATGTAAGGTTTAAACACCCCGTCGGGAACGGCGATGATGGCGTTGTCGTTTACCGGTATAATCACCGGCATAATTGATGGGGATACCAGCTTAATCGCTTCCGAAACGGCCTTTTCAGCATCGTTCGGGGTGGAGTAGTAGAGCAGTTCCCCACCGCCTGCATTTGCCACAGAAGCGATGACTTCAGCGAGCTCCTGCTGTGTCACTCCCCGTTTTATTGCCGCTTTTACCGCCATGATACCACCTCTTTACCGGAATTGCCGGCATTATTTTACCGGTAACTTGCCGGTAAGTCAAACTGCGGTGACGGCATTTGCCGGCTTCTATGATTGCAAAGTAGGGCTGGAGATGTATCCTTTAAACCCTTAACGGAGGTTGTGTTATGATTGCGGCAATGGCTTTGTGGGCTTTGCTTTCAGCTGGAGGTCAAAGCCTCCATTTCTACATTTACGGCAGCCATAGCTGTTCGCATTGCGTGATGCTTGAGACGGAGCTCAGGTCGAAGTTCCCTGATAGCGCCATAACCTTCTACCCGGTAGAAGATACCGCCAATTGGGGGAATTTCCTTAAGCTCAGGCACAAAACGGGCATCCCTGTTATCCCGATGACTGCCATCTTCCTCAATGACACGCTCAGGGTTGTAAGAGGCGCATCGTTCGCAGTTGAGGATGTGCTTCCGTTCGTCAAACTTGCACAAGATTCCGGTTGTATGGTAATTTTATGGAGTAAAGCGGAGCTTCTGCGCGACACTACCGAAATAAAATCGCTTCAAAGTCTTTTTCTCACCGGTCGCACGGGGCAACAGACAGGCACGCACCGACGATGAGTAGTCCCTAAAATTCGCCGCTCACAAGGTAGTTCCGAAATCCTGGAGAGAACAGCGTGTCGCTCTCCGTCACGATCATGGTTTCATATCCATCGAGTGAATTAATCAGTTTCAGGCCCTTTTTTGGCCCGAGCACGAAGACAGCGGTAGCCAATCCGTCGCTCATTGTGCTGATTGGGCCGATGACGGTGACGCTGACAACGCCTCTTACAGGCCATCCGGTGCGCGGATCGAAGATGTGCGAGTATCTGACTCCGTTCACCTTTATGAAGCGCTCATAGTCGCCCGATGTGCATACGGATTTGTCGCTCAACGCCAGTATTCCCATGATGTTGCCGCGGTTGAACGGGTCCCTGATGCCAATTCTCCACTTCCCGTGCGGCCCGTTGCCGAGCGCGTAGATGTCTCCTCCGGCGTCGATCAAAGCGTTTCGTATGCCGAGCCGTTTCAGTCTCTCGACGGCCAGATCGATTGCATATCCCTTTGCGATGCCGCCAAGATCGATGCGCTGTCCCCTGCCTATCCGCACCGAATCGTCATTAACCTCTATCTTCCTGAAATCAACGAACTTACTGGCACTATCGATGCTCGACTTCGATGGCTCCACCCAGCCCTTTTCCGTGTCAAAGTGCCACAGGTGAACGAGTGCGCCCGCCGTAATGTCAAAGGCGCCCCCGGACAGCTCGCCAATTTGAAGGGCATAACGGATGCATTCCGCCGTCAGCGGCGACACCCTGACCCATCGTCCTGCATTCCCGTTTATTCTGCTCAGATCAGAGCTGTCCTTGAGAGGGCTCATCAGGGAATCCACCAGCCTGAACGCCTCGATTGCGGTGTCAGCAGCCCATGCACTCTCCGCTGGCACATCGACATTTATCACGGTGCCCATGATGAACGCTGTCCGACGGACAAACCTTCTCTTGCCGCCCCTGTGGCATGATGTCAGAAGCGGCGACGATAACATCATCAGAATTAAGAATTTATCTGTTATTTTCATCCTGATGTCCCTCCGCGATGCTTTTCATGACCTGTTCGGCCATTTCAAACGCCTCAGATGGCGAAAAGCCGCGCCTCACGGCGAATGCCGCAAGCCTGCGCCTTATCTCGTCCATTTTTTTGCCCCTCAGCGAGCTCAATTTTATTCCCATCAGCCTCTTGATCTCGGCGACTGCCCTATCCCTGTCGTATTCGGAAGCTATTGCACTGTGAGCTGTTTCATCGTCGATGCCGAATTGCGATTTCAGTTTGTAGAAGATGAGCTCAGGCGAGAGTCCTCTGGCGTTTTTGGTCCGCACAAACGATTTTGCAAATTCGAGATCGTTCAGGAAACCGTCGTTTTTGAGGCTTTCGATGACCGTCTGCACCGTTTTGGCAGAATATCCTTTCTGTAGCAGGCGATTTCTGAGCTCATACTCGCTTCTGTCCCTGAAAATCAAAAGCCTGTAAGCTGCTGCAAAAGCAGATTTTATGTCCTCAGGATCAATCCTCCTGCCGCGCTTTTTAGTGCGTGAACCTCTTTGTCCTGCCATAGACCTCGACCTCTGCTACCCACATCATATCAGGGCGGTCAACGGAGCCATCTCCTCTGTCCTGTTCAATTCGCACCCTGCTGCCTGTTATGTTATTTATAATGATCTTCGTTCTGGGGCGGCGGCCGAGCGGTTTCACATCTGCCACCAACCTGTTGTCGATGAAGATCTTGATGTGGCGAGATGTCTCGAAATAATCACCGATCATGCTGAGCTCACGCGGCCAGTAAATTATCACGGACTCTATCTTCGCCGGACCATCGGCCAGCTGCACATCTATGAAGTGGGGGAAGGTCGAATCATCAGATGCCCATGCAGCATCCGACCACAACATCCTGAAATCGTTTCTTATGCCGTCGTTCAACACATCTGGCCTGTAACTTATGTCATACGAGTCTGTTGTGACCTTCCCGCCATTGCCCTTGAACGCAAGGTTATATTCGGACTCACGGATGTAGATGTCACCCTTCAGCCTAAACAGCGGGTCGAACTTGAAAGCGCGCTCGGACAGCCCAACTGTGCATCTCACCGTATGGTGAAACACGGAATCGAGAAAAATTGTCGCAACATAAGGTATGAAGCCGTAAGAACATGCGCGATTGTAGTAAAAAGCGATCTTTTCGGTGTCTGACGGGTCGGCATAGTCCAGAGCGAAAACCTGAAAGTTGTATCTTGCACGCAGTCGGTTGATGAAGTTCACAGCGAAATAATCCGTCCACCACAAAAACGATGAATCCGCTTCAAGATATTTTTTCTTCTTGAAATCGTAGCCTGCCATCGAGAAATCTTCCCACATCATGCCGTCTATCACCGGTGCTATGTCTTCCAATATCGTAAATCCGCGATTTGCAACAAGCTTCATATCAGGGAACGAGTCTCTGATCTCCTTAATGAGCTGAATCATGGCATCGTGGAATTCAGGTTTGAGGTCTGCATTGTCGATGGTGTCCATGAAGATGCCCACAACTCCCTGTTTTTTCAGCTTCTTTATGCGGTCAAAGATGTGTTTGTGCCATAAAGTTGATGCGGGATTGATATAATAAGAATGCCAATTCGGGTTCATGTCAGGCTGACCGTCTCCATCGTCGTCGAAGTAATAGGATGCGTAACCGCCGGGGCCTTTGCCATCGCCTTTGTGCAGTCCATCCGATTCTCCGAGCGACACATATCCTATGACCCATGTGCCGGCATCCGATATGGATCTTATCTCATCTTCCGTGTAATTTCGGGGCTCCATGATTGCGACATCGAACTGCGTTATGTCGTTTATCCTGCCTTTTCCGTAATAGCACACATAGGTTTTAACCGAATCCCACGCTGTTCGTGGGGTAAAAGTAAGTGCCAGAGAGATTATCAGATAAGTCACCTTCCACGCCTCCCTTATTGTTTCGATACATTATAAATTTTGCTGAAACCGTGATGCAATGCTGAAGTTTTTGTTAGCTACGACTAACCTTTTAAATAACTCTCCTTATGTCAATAACTTGAATAATATGCACGCCTGTCATAAACCTGCGTGCAAGCTAACACATTGCAGATCAAAATTATACGCTGCAGGGGACAATTTTCCCCTCTACAGGCTCGAAAAACTCCTATTTCCCCTTTAAAACGGCCTTAAAAGGGTGCGAAAAACAAGTAAAAGGTAGCCTTTTTGATACCTTGAAATATGAACACATCAATCTAAAGTAAAACTGTGAAGACGCGGGAATTGCCGATAGGATGGTGGAGGTAAGATTTAACCCAAAGGAGGTGTGTTAAATGAAAACATCATCAAAGCTAATGCTGGTAATGTCCCTCCTCGCAGGAGGACTATTTGCCGATGCCCAAAGGGTGCATTTGAACTGGAGCTGGCCGTTCACAGGTGCCTCATCAGGCGCGCTGGCGATAGACGCGTCAAGGCATTACGCATTTTACTCAGCCGGAATGGGCATTGTCGGCGTTGACCTTTATAACTCGCCATATTCAATTGTTGGGCGGATTTTTACATCAAACACGGCCCTTGATATAAAAATATCGCCCGATGGTAACACGCTTTTTGCTGCAGTTGGAGACAGTGGCATCGATATCTGGAACATCTCGGACACAGCAAACCCCGCAAGGATTGCAAGGATAAACGACGGAAACATAGTCTTCGTGAAGGTTCACGGCAACTATTTATTCGCATCGGATACAAACTCAGCGAGCGTAAAAATTTACGACATATCGACGCTATCATCCCCCTCTCTCGTCTCAACATTCGACCTCCCAAATGGTAAACCTGGTGAGATGGAGGTTGTAGGAACAGTCCTATATGTGGCGGGTTACACTGGAGGCACTTATGTTTTTGACATCAGCAATGCCTCATCCCCGACACTTATTGCTACACTGAATCAGGCTGCATGGCACACATACATCGATGCCGCGAATAACCGACTTTTTACGGGCATTTTCAACGGGCCCGGGGTTGGCTCAACCATCAACTATTACGACATAACGAATCCCTCAATCCCGTCATTCCTGTTCAGTGAAACTATAAGTGCTTACCCCACTTTCCAGATGTGGGATTTTGCAGCGAGCAGCGATACGCTTTTCCTGATCTCATCAGGGAATGGTGTATCAACCCGTCAGATAATATGGGAAGGTGACTCAACCATACCGCTTCTTTCAAACAGTGATGGGAGCCTTGATGATGCCAGAGGTATTGCACTTTTTGAAGATAAAGTTCTTGCAGTTTCGGACAATTACATATCAGGCACGCTTTACGAGCTCTCCAGGACCAATCTCAACATTTCCGATTCAGCTAATCCGATTGGCTGGATTTCTGATGTGTGGGTGAATGGCGATTACGCTTATGTAGCAGGTGCCGGAATTCTGACATTCCATATCGTCGGTGACACCATGGAGTTCATAGGCCAAACACTTAGCGAAACCATGTTCGATAGGCTCATGGTCAGAGGCTCATATCTCTTAGCCTCAAGCGGAGATTCGATTTACCTCTTCAGCATCGGTGCAAACCCGCAGTCGCCCAGTCTATTGGGAAAATTTTATTCTGGCGGCGATCTCGGCGGCTTCGATGCCGTTGTAACCCATAAAGGTCTTTATATCTACACAGCCGTAACAAATACAGCCGTGTTTTTTGTGTTTGATGCCTCAAATCCCTCATCGCCCACGATGCTCTACGATGTGCCTGTCGCTTACACCTCAAATGACATCAAGGTCATGAACGATCTTGCATATCTGGTGAGCAGTTATGGTGATAGGTTCATGGTTTACGATATAAACGACAGTTCTCAGGTTGCATCTATTTATTACGAAGACCCATTCGGCCTTGAGCTCAGAGGAAATTACGCCTATGTCGTGGGAAACCGCCCCGGAATTGTTGACATCAGCGACCCATCAAATCCGCACATAGTCGGTAATATCCTCTTTAACGGCAACTCGTGGACTGCATACGATGTTTGTCCATTTGATAGCGGTGCCGTGTTCATAGGTAACATTTACCTTTCTAACGGCTCAGGCTTTGTGATTGTGGATATGAGGGATACATCGAACATCAGGACGCCGGGCTATCTACTTTATAACGGAGGATATGGCCGAGGAGTTTTCTTCAAAGATTACAAGATCTATGCTGCATTTTATGACCTTGGGCTTCACGCCTTTACAAGTGATTCGCTCCCACCACAGCCTGCACCAGTTGTCCTGGTTGAACCCACAGGTGGGCAATGGGCGCCAAGAAATGTCCATTTTGAATGGCAGGATACGACCGGCGTCACCGGAGCTTACTACATCCTGAAAGCCTATGGCTCATTCTACATCATTGATGATACGCTGACCACCACTTATTTTGACACAGTCCTTACACAGAAAAGGAGATATTGGTGGTATGTGATCACTTATTACGCCCCCGGTTATGACGCAAGAACCTATACGACCTCATTTTACCTCGACCCCGACCCACCGTTTGGATTTAATCTCCTATCCCCTGACAGCGGCGCGTCTATTTCTGATTCTATTGTCAGTTTCGACTGGTCAGAAGCACAGGATACATCGAGTGGCATGGGGCATTATCTTCTGCTCATTTCAAACGATTCTACTTTCGCGTCTTACGATTCGTTTGTCGTGGATACATCAGGCATGAGCGTTGCGCTCGCCTCTTACGGCACATTTTACTGGAAAGTCATAGCCGTTGATTCGGCAGGCAATACGGCGGAGTCGAATGTCTGGAGCTTCACAAGGGAAATGCCTACGCCGTCGGTCCCCGGCCTCGTCTCACCGATTGGAGGAACATGGCTGAACGACACAACCGTAGCATTTTCATGGACGACAGGCGGCAAAAAGGTGAGTGACACTGGATTTATAGGTAAATTCAGACATAAAGGCGCCCTTCAAAAGGATCTGCTCGATGGCCCTACAAGCAAGGACACTGGAATTAAATACGACCTCAGGTTTGTTATCGAGATCCTGAGCGGGAACACGACGGTCGTCTACGACACGGTTGATACGAATTTTGTCGAAATTCCGCTTTCCGAAGGCACTTACAGGTGGCATGTGAAGGCGTTTTATGTCGGTGCAGGTGCGTCTGACTGGTCACCAACCGATTCGTTTGGAGTTGACACCACGCCGCCGTCGGCTGTCTCGCTTACCTCGCCCGAAAACGGGGTTTATCTCAATTCCACAACCGTCCATTTCGACTGGGCTGATGCCGTTGATACCCTGAGCGGCGTAGCGAGTTACCTGTTGCTCGTGTCACAATCGCCAGATTTCTCATCCGCAGATTCGTTCTTCTGCACATCATCTGAGACGACGCTGACACTGGCTGAGATGTCTTACTGGTGGAGGGTTCAGGCGTTCGACCATGCTGGCAATGGTTCGGGTTTCACCGATGCATGGTCGTTCGAGGTGGATACGACCCATCCCGAAGCGCCTGCCCTTATCCTACCCGTTGGCGGGACATGGCTTTCGGACACTTCCGTGGTGCTCTCATGGTCAGCTGTTTCGTTCAAGAGCGGTAAACCTGCCATCAAAGCCGCACCCGTGAGCTATATTTTCGAGGTGAGTTCAAACGGCAGTGTCGTGGTAACCGATACGGTTGACACCAATGTGGCGCATGTAACTCTTTTCGAAGGCTTTTACACATGGCGGGTTATGGCGTTTGACGGTGCTGGAAACACATCGCCGTGGTCGCATGTCGATTCGTTCGGAATTGACATCACGCCGCCCGAAATCGACTCCATGACCATCTGGAGTGACACAAGCTGGTTCTTCGGCCCCTACGAGGTGCACGCATGGATAACGGACAACCTTAGCGGCGTTCAAGATGTATGGCTCTTCTATTCCATCGATGGCCAGGGCTACGATTCCACGCAGATGAACGAGTCATACAGTGGCTGGATAGGCGAAATCCCGGCATTTTCGGATTCTGCGAACCACTCGGTTTCATACTTTGTCCGCGCCAACGACAGCTCACAGCCGCCAAATCACAGCCTGTCTGACACAGTCTCGTTCGAGGTCACATCCATCGAAGAGGGAAACATTGATCCGTCGGTGTATGCCGTTTCTCTCAGATCCACGGTGGCATCAGAAATCGTCTTTGAGGTTAAAACGCCGTCTTCGACGCCATACAGGCTGGAGATCTACTCGACGGACGGACGACTTGTCGGTCTGAAAACCGGGCATCTGAATAGGGGATACAGCAGCCTCAGTGTGAATTTGAGCACAAACGGCGTTTACATGGCAGTTTTGAGAACGAAATTCGGAACCGAGATTCGCAAGCTTGTGATTTTAAAATAGCGAAATAAATGGCCTGAATGCCTCAGGCGTGAGTTTTTCGGACAGGCGAGGGGGGGTGATCCCCCTCGTTCTCTTCAATTTTAAGAATTGAGCGCTTATCATAAGTGGCTTTTTGAAACAAAATAGGGAGGTTGAAGCCATGTTCAGAAAATTTATGGCAGGCTTTGTCGCCGTTGCCGCGCTTGCATCCAGCCTGAACGCTGCGAGGTTCCTTTTCGATTACACGAAGGACGAAACAGCTGGTAATGCCGATTGGACGATAGACGACGATTTTCCATACCCATATCCAACATACCCATCCAATGGAGACGATTGGCTCGGAGGCATTTCCGATTGGGGCTATGACCTGTGGGTCTCTGGACACGAGGTCGTGACATTGCCGCCCAGTTCAAACATAACCTACGGGGACACCACGAACCCACTTGATCTCTCGAATTTCGATGTCTTCATAGTTTGCGAGCCGCAGGATCCGTTCACGCAGGACGAGATCGACGCAATCTTGCAGTTTGTCAGCAGTGGTGGTGGTCTGTTCATGGTTTCTGACCACAACGCATCGGATAGAAACAACAATGGATGGGATTCGCCTCGTATCTGGAACCAGTTTGAGCCCTATTTCGGCATCCATTTTCATGTGACCGGGGACCCGAACAACTCTGTGTCGATCCACCCGAACTACAATGTCTCGAACGATCCTGACGACCCTGTAATTCACGGCGAATACGGCGATGTGCATGCAATGAGTTTCTACGCAGCGACCGTCATGTCGCTCGATGTCAGCGTCAACCCAACTCTCAGAGGTCATGTGTGGTATGATGCGGTCAACGGCTCCTATGTGATGTTCGCAACTGGCAGCTACGGGAACGGTAAGATAGCCGCATTGACCGACAGTTCACCTGTTGATGATGGCACAGGTCGCCCCGGCAACAGCCTTTACGACGGCTGGACGGAGCGGGGAGTTGACAACCGAGAGGCCGTTCTGAACGCAAGTATCTGGCTCGCAGGTGGGACATCGTCCAACATTCCGCCGTTCATCGGGAATATCATCCAGATACCTGCATACCCCGACCCGAACGACACGGTCACGATTAAGGCTGAGGTCAGAGATCAATCGGCGATAGTGGCGGATTCCATCTTCGTGAGCGTGGACAGCTCCGATTTTGTGGCTTTTGGCCATTTCGATCGCGTGGCTGACACATCGTTCTATCGCATACAGCCTTATCCCGTTGGCACTTATGTGAGCTACTATCTCTGGGCGATGGACGACTCCGGTGCCACCACGACATCGGAAATCAGGGGATACACCGTTATGCCCCCTACCGGTAGTCCCATACGGAATCCCGGATTTGAGGTGTGGGAAAATGACAGCCCTGCTTTCTGGATAAGGCAGAGCGGTATAACATGGGCGAAGGACTCCATACATGTCCATTCCGGGAATTACAGTCTGATGGTCAACTCACTGGATAGAAAGAACATTTACTCCGATACACTTACCATAATTCCGGGTGACACCTACTATCTTTCAATCTGGGTCTATGAGAACACAACGGGCAGAGCCAGACTTTTGATCAGATGGTTGAACGATCGCGGGCGCTGGGACAACGACTGGTCGGGCTCCTATTCGGTGGATTCCACGGGCTGGCAGGAGCTCACATACTCGTGGACGGCGCCCTTGAGCGCCAGAAAGGCCATGCTCGGTGTGAGGTTCTATGTCAGCAACAAAGATGCCGGCCCCTTTTACCTCGATGACGCTTACATTCAGGATGTTACAGCCATCCAGGAGGGAGACAGTGCGCCGATAACAAGTTTCATCGTCAGCAGCATGGATGATGCCATCAGGCTCAGGCTCTACTCGACAGAAAATGCCCTCGCCCGTTTCAGGGTGATGGATGTGACCGGCAGGCAGATTAATAGTTTCGTCAGGAACCTGAATGTCGGAGCGAACGATTTCTCGATACCTATGAGATTGAGCTCCGGAATTTACTTTGTTGAAGCGGAAATCGGCGATTTTAGCCGTGTTGAGAAGGTGACGGTTATACATTAAAATCAAGTTCGACATGTTCAAACGGGTTCTAATTGCAAACAGAGGTGAAATTGCCTTACGCGTTATCTACGCACTGAAAGAGCTTGGGATAGAAAGTGTTGCCATCTATTCTGAGGCGGATGAGCATTCCCTTCATGTCCAGTTTGCAGATTATGCAATCAGGATAGGGCCTCCATCGCCTCAGGATAGTTACCTCAACATAGCGCGGATCATCAGCGCTGCTGAGGTAGCCGGCGTTGACGCTATCCATCCGGGCTATGGGTTCCTTGCAGAAAACCCTGAATTCGCTCAGGTTGTTGAGGAGAGCGGCTTTGTGTTCATCGGTCCGCCATCCGAAGTCATGGCTATGATGGGGGACAAGATCGAGGCAAAGCGAGCTATGCGTGAGGCTGGGGTGCCTGTTCTGCCGGGAGTTGATGAGCCTATCTGGGATGTTGACAAGGCATTAAAGATAGCGGATTCCATGGGTTATCCCGTCATCATAAAGGCGGCAGCTGGCGGCGGTGGGCGCGGTATGCGCATCGCAAGGACACCTGAGGAACTGGAAAACAACTTCAAGGTCGCAAGGGCTGAGGCTGCTGCATCTTTTGGGGATCCACGCCTTTACATCGAGAAATACATCCAAAAGCCACGCCACATCGAAATCCAGCTCCTTGGCGATAAGTATGGCCATGTTATACACCTCGGCGAGAGGGAGTGCTCAATCCAACGCAGACATCAAAAACTGATGGAAGAATCGCCTTCACCTGCCGTCGATGCCAAGTTGAGGGAAAAAATCGGCAGGGCTGCGGTCAAAGGTGCAAAAGCCATTGGCTACCAATCCGCTGGGACTATGGAATTCCTCATGGATGAGGATGGCAATTTTTACTTCATGGAGATGAACACAAGGATACAGGTTGAACATCCTATCACCGAGATGGTTACGGGTATCGACCTTGTTAAGCAACAGATTTTGATTGCGGCGGGAGAAAAATTGGAATACAAACAGGGTGATGTGACCATAACCGGGCATGCGATAGAAGCTCGCATCAACGCCGAAGACCCTGACATGGACTTTGCGCCTTTCCCCGGGAAGATCACACTCTTTCACAAGCCGGGCGGCCCCGGTGTCCGCATAGACACACATGTCTTCGCGGGCTACACCATACCGCCGTATTACGACTCACTTGTCGCCAAACTCATCGTTAAGGGTAGGGACAGGAAGGAAGCTATTTCACGGCTGAGACGGAGCCTTGAAGAGTTTATCATAGATGGCATCAGAACAACCATACCTTTCCACCTTAAAATTGTAGAACATCCTGACTTTGTTAGCGGCAACATCGACACGCATTTTATAGAAAGGATGAATAAAGAGGGGTAAGATGAGCACTATATTTAACAGTGTGATTTCGCCAAAAGGTGATCCCAATGTGGCAAGGAGCCTTGCCTTTGAACTTCTTGAGGGATTTTCAGGTCAGATGCCAGATCTTATCTTTGTTTTTGCTGACGCGGATCTCAATTTGCCGGATATACTTTCTGCTATACAGGAAGTTGCACCATCTGAGATAATCGGTGCGACTACGGGCGGTGGTCTTTTCGCCAATCGTGGCGGAATTATTAAGGGACTATGCATAGCCGGTCTCGTCTCAAATGAAATGCGTATAGTTGTATCGCATGCTACAGGAATATCGAGAGACCTGCATGGCGCATTAAAAACGTTAACCGATCCTGTGAATAAAATGTTTCCAGAAGCTTTAAAGGCGGATATGGAACATGGCATCTTTATCTTCTTCTTCGACCCGTTATTTGTCGATGGCAATGAGGTTGTTCGGGAGCTCAGAAGACTTCTGCCTGTCAGCATGCAGATTGCCGGTTCAGCGGCCGGAGATAGCCTTAATTTCCGCAGCGTTAAAGTGATTCACAATTACAACGCCTTCCCTGACGCCATAGTTGGCGCTGCAATCTACAGCAAAAAACCGATAGCTGCAAGCGTGGCCTATGGGTGGGAGCCGCTCACTATCGACCTCAACATTACAAATATGGTGGGTAAAAGGGTTTACGAGATACAAAATCAACCAGCGATTAATATTTGGAAGCAAATATTTGCCAAGAAGAGCATCAATATGGCACCTGAGAATATCCAGAGGTTACTTGCCAGTTTCCCGATAGGTTACCGGTCGGGGGTCTCAGCTCTCTACAAGATCAGAACACCTGTTAAGCTGTATGATGATGGTTCTGTGGAGCTTATGAGCCCGGTTCCGAATGGGATACCCATAAGGATCATGCACACCACCATACAAAATCTTGTCTCGTCATCGCTGAAAGCCGCAAAAAAGGCGATTGAGGAGATGGAGGGAGTCCCTGCGTCCGGACTCCTTGTCCTCGATTCGCTCCCGCGTTTGCTTGTGATGGGCGACAAATTCTACAAGACGATGGCGGCTGTTAATCAGATACTCCCCGTAAAATTCGCAGGCTTTCATGGCTATGGTGAGGGCTATCGACTGAAAGTTGGTCCGGTTGGCTATAACAATGGCACAGCATCGTTTGTGGTTTTCCCCAAATAAGGAGAAACATTATGGGTAACATTATTGATGTTCTGGCCAAAATATCATCGAAGATTGGGGCGGTTGAGGCCATCCACATCGTTACTATGGATGGTGCCGTGGTTGCATCATACCCGACAATCTCTGTGGAACAGGCTGAGAAGTTGCAGAAATACTACTACAATCTGCTTGATGCTATAAGCAAGATATTGGGCATCAACGGGTGGGGCAAACATGAAGAAGTGATAATGAAAACCTCAAACCATCAAATCCTCTTCTACCCGATAATTGAACCGGATTTCTATTCGATAATGGTGTTGCCCAAAGCCTTTACAAACTTTGGCATTGTCAAAGTCACTCTAAAGGGGGCTGTGAAGGATCTAAAGCCGTTTCTTACATTTTAGGAGAACAGGTTATGACGCTCGACATAGAGTTATACAGGAAACTATTGCTTGATAAAAAGAAAGGTTTACTACGCAACCTACTGGAAGAGAAGGAGTTATCAGAGAAAGTCGGTGAGGAATGGCTGGAGCCTAAAGACATCGAGGACCTTGCACATGTGACTCTTGATGAACTTTCCAGATCTGTACTTGCTGAGCATGAGCTTAGTCTTGTTAAAGAGATTGACATAGCGTTGAAAAAGATAGAGCGCGGAGAGTATGGGATTTGTGAGCGGTGCGGCGCACAAATTAAGCCTGAAAGGCTCAAACTCATTCCGTGGACAAGGTATTGTGCAAAATGTTCAAGGGAAATCGGAGGTGGACTGTGAAAAAGGCTATATGGATTATTTTGCTGCTTGTGCCGGTCTATCTGTATGGCAAGGAGCAGCGCATTGGATTTGTGAACATCAAACGCATAATGCGAGAATACCAGGACTTGCAAAATGCCAAAAGTGAGCTTTCAAACTATATTCAGAAGTGGGAAGCTCAACGCGACAGCCTCAAGCAGGTAATTGACAGCCTTAAATCGGCCTACAATAAGGAAAAACCCATGCTCAGCGACGAAGCGCGCATGAGAAGGGAACAGGAAATTCAACAGATAGAGAACGAATACAAAAACTTTTGGAAGTCAATATGGGGTCCCAACGGCAAACTCGAACGGAAAAATGCTGAACTTTTGCAGCCTTACATCCACAACATAGATTCAGTGGTCTCGTCCGTAGCAGAAGATATGGGATATTCGGTCATTTTTGATCTGTCAAGCAGCGGAATTATGTATTACAACTCCGACGATGACATAACCGATCTGGTTCTCGAGCAATTGAATAGGAGCTATGAAGTGGCGATGGACACCACATCGATCATCAAACCCAAACTTGCCATATTCCCGTTGAAGGAGAAAAACAACGACGCCGTTAGTGCCCATCTTGGTAGTCGCATTCAGAAACTCGCTTATGATGCGCTGCGCGGTTCGCCCAACATCGAGCTTATCCCCTCCACTACGGTTAATCAGGCAGTTGATCGTGAGATACCGTCTCGCGACCTGATCGATCAGGGCAAATGCATCAGGATAGCCAGAAACATAGGCGCAGATCTGATTATGTATGGCGAGGTTACCCGCAGCGGAGAAACCGTTTCTTTCAATTTCAAGCTTATCTCACTGAAGACGGGACAGGAACTTGTCGCCGATGGAGGCACATCCTCCGACAGGGATACCGACCTCATGGTCAAAGTCGGCGATGTCGTCCGCCGCATGATAGCCGAATACTCAATGAAGGCCAACCAGTAAGCCGAACTGTCTGGATTTTATGGTGAAATTGTGATCATTTTTGCGTATTATCGCCTTCGATTTTTTCAAATATTTTATGCATGAGTAGGTATTTCCTTCGTCATATTTCCAATTGCAAAAATAATCCATAATTGGTTTGCCAGCACTTAAATTTGACACTTTATGCCGCGATAAAGATGGTGTCGCCTTTATTGAACCATGCAATGGAATTAAAATAAATGGCATGATTGCATTAGTGATGATAATTGTAGCCCAATCGATCTATTTGCCTGAACCTTATGAAGGGTTTTGGAACATAAGGCTTTTATCGAACAAACTTATTGAAGACGGCTATCGATTTTTGCAATCAGGCGAATATCAAGAAGCCTATGAAGCTTTCAAAGAGGCAAGCTATCGGGTATGGGATAGGAAAGATCAGTTTGCGGCGTCACTCGGAGTTGCAATAACCGCTTACTACCTGAACAAGCCAGATGAGAGGGCATCGTATCTCAAGAAAGCGTATGACCTTGCTTCTGACCTTGAGGATTCGTCGTTTGTGGCGATGTGGGAAGCGTATATCCTTTACAGAAATGGGGATCACGACGGTGCATTTGCAACAGTCTCCCCATACGCAAAGGCTGTAGGAGAATACAACCCTGTGATGCTCGGGCTCATTTATCTTAGCGTCAACCAGCCTGATTCTGTAGTCAAATATGTGCGCGCGGTGAATGCAGAGACCATGTATATAGTCGGATATGCCGCTTATTTGATAGGGAATTACAACAAAGCGATTCGCATGTTCCGAATGTGCACTGAGACGAGCGAAAACAGTTTCATCTTCCCATACGCAATATACATGCTGGGAGAATCTTACAGGGCAAAAGGGGACATAAAGACCGCTGCTGCCACAATGGAAAAGCTGGCATACATCTACACAGGGGCAGAGATAACCGAAAGGGCCATATTTGCAGCTGCCTGCCTGTACGATTCACTTGGCCAACTGAACAAGGCCGACTCGCTTTTAAACATTCTCATCTCATGGTATTGGCCGCGCGGCAGATTTGGCGCAGTTGTGCGGTTCAAAAAAGCTGAGATACTTGTTAAAATCGCATCGAAAATCCCATGGAATACATCCAAACGCTATGCTCTAATCAATAGAGCTATAGCTATCTTAGACAGCATCAAAAATGTGCCCGATGACCTTGCTGATGATGTCGTTTACCTGAAAGCAAAGTCGTATTACAGAATGTGGGATCATTATGATGCGGAAAAGATGTTCGAGTATGGGGTGACCAATTATCCCAACAGCGAACACCACAAAGAATTCCTCTTTGGAGCCGGTAGAAGTGCTTTTTATCGTGGAAATTACAGAAAAACTATCATCTATATGTCAAAACTTTTGAACGACAGCGCATATTCCTTCAGTGCGTCTTATTACATAGGTGCTGCGCTTTACCGGGAGGATGGGAATGCATCGAAAGCCATGCAATATCTAAATTACGCACTTCTATCGCCAAGTAAAAGATACATCGCCCTTGCTGCCAAAGAGATAGGTGATATCTATCTAACCGGTGGGAAAATCGATTCAGCTTTAACTTACTATCAGCTTGCACTTAAATCCAAAGGTTTGACTGAAACGGACATGGATGATGTCATCTACAATATAGAGTATATCAGATATCTCAAAGGCGAATACAAAGATATTGTTGAGTTTGCCGACAAGTTTTCCGACAATTATCCAAACAACCCCAACACGCTGCCCCTGATCTTAAATGCATTTAAATCCAATTCGTTAACCCAGCAGACTGCCCTTAAACTTCTTCGCAAAGCTGTCCACATATCGCCCCTTGACTCAATAACATTCCAGATTTTCCACTTATCAATAGGGCATTTAAACGGGCCATCCGTGGAGCCGATCCTTGATACACTTTTGCTGATGGCAATGTCAAAGGACAAGAACATTTCCATACAAACCCTGATGGGTATAGCCGACCTTTATGAAAAATTCGGCCTGCATTTTGGGGCAATCAAGACATACCGATATGCTTTGAGCAAAGCAGCCAAAGGCAAAAACTCGGGGTTGGAGGTTTACATCAGGTATCTCCTCGCATCGAACTACTTGAAATTTAACGATTACCTGAGCTCGACAGCCCAATTCGATACCGCTTTCTCCATCATAATGGAGATGGACACTCTCCCTTACTACTTCCTGGATTTCATGGAAAAATATGTCGATGCGTCCCTTGGTGCGGGCGACACGGTTAAAGTCCGTAAAATCAGTGAGATAGCGCTGCGTGTCATGAACTCCAGCGACAGGCTGAACTTCATAGGGTTTCTGAACTCGAGAGGTATAGACATACTCGCGCCGAAGGAAGAAAACACGCAATCGGCGGAAAATCCACCCGCATCGGGAAGCCGTTAATTAGGGCTGCTTGAGGCCGTATCTTTTAATTTTCTCCCTGAGCGTATTTCGGTGAATTCCAAGGATTTCAGCGGCCTTTGAGATATTCCAATCAGTTAGGTTTAGCACAAGGGCGATGTGTTCCTTTTCCACATCTTCGAGTTTCAGACTGGTGCGCCTCTCGGATTTCAAGGAGATAGGTAGATCCTGAGGCAAAATCAGGTTGGTTTTGGCCAACACAACGGCACGTTCAACAGCATTTTCGAGCTCACGGACATTTCCGGGCCAATCATAAGACAACAACAGCTCCACCGCCTCCCGTGAAAAGCTTTTGACCTGTTTGTGAAGCTGTGTAGATATCCTTTTGAGGAAATGCTCTGCAAGCGGGACTATGTCCTCTTTCCTTTCCCTCAAAGGCGGTATGTGTATATGGATGACATTTATCCTGTAATAGAGGTCTTCCCTGAACCGTCCTTTGCGGACGAGCTCCTCAAGATTCTGGTTCGTAGCGGCGATAACCCTGACATCGACTTTCCGAGCCTTTGTGGCTCCAAGCCGCTCGACCTCACGCTCCTGCAAAACCCTCAATATTTTAGCCTGTGCGAACATCGGCATATCGCCTATCTCGTCGAGAAAGATGGTGCCCTTATCTGCAAGCTCAAACTTGCCGGGCTTTGATCCGACAGCGCCCGTAAAAGCCCCTTTTTCATAACCGAAAAGTTCAGCCTCAATGAGGGATTCAGGGATGGATGGACAGGCAACAGCGACAAACCTACCCCGTCTGCCCGACAGCTGGTGGATAATTCGAGCTATCATCTCCTTGCCGGTGCCACTTTCACCAGTGATAAGCACTGTGGACGATGTTGGCGCCACATGAGCCACCATATCCATAACCCTGCGCATCTGCTCGCTTTTAAACACGAAATCGATGTTAAATTCCTTCGCAAGCTCTTCCCGCAACGCCCTCAACTCGATTTCCATGCTCCGCTTTTCAACGATATGGTTAATTCTCAGTATAAGTTCCTCTACATCAACAGGTTTTGTTATGTAATCATAGGCCCCAGCCTTTATGGCGGCTACAGCTGTATCGATCGACCCGTAAGCGGTGACTATGATCGCATCGATGGTGGGATCCAACGCTTTGATTTGCTTGAGGAGTTCAATGCCATCGGTGTCGGGCAACCTCCTGTCTATCAGGACAATGTCGAAGTATTCGGATTCCAGTTTCTCAATGGCTTCATGACCGGAGGCGGCACCTTCGACATGGAAATCTGCCTCTTTTAAAATATCGAGGAGCTCCATACGCTGGAGCTCCTCATCCTCAATGACAAGTATTTTCGGTTTTTCCGAGCTCACTGCCCTCCAAAATTCCATGAAAATTCGAGGCGTGTGCCGTAGGTATCGTGCGGCACATACTTGCCCTCGGTCCCATCATAGATGAAAGAACGACGCATGGTCAGGTAGATGGTCAGGAATGGATAAATCCTGTAACCGCCTTCAAAGATGAAGAAGGCTCTGTCGTTGACAGAGAATACCTCGTTAAGTTTTTCAATTCCATCTTTGTGGTATCTGAAATTGGCTGTCAATACAGGGATCGCTTTGCCCGTGGTTGCTTCGATGTTCAACACGCCTGAGCCCGGCACGCCATGCTTGTGGAAATAGTTCCCTGCGACGGATATTTCGCCAAGAACGGTGCCAGCCAGCTCCCCGAATGTCCCTTTTACAGGCTCGACAATAGTGTCCAGCAGTGCGTATTTGCTGGCCTTATCGATTTCATACATGTTATCGAAATAGGAGGGCACGAAGTGCTCCGATAGGTCTCTCTGCTCAAGTTTGGCGTCAAACTGGAGCAGTCCGAGTATATTCGGCACCGAAAGTGCTGCCCCGTAAGCCATACCGTGACCTTTATCCTTTATCGCCGCATAATCTCCGTAAATTCTAAACCTCAGAAACTGAAAGTTTAAGATCGGGAGCCCTACATCGGCGCCGTAAACCATCACAGCGGGCAGAGTTGTATCCGGTTCGCCGGGATTGAAGTCGTTTACCACACTTGCGCCGATCTCGAAGTTCTTGATTATCGGGATGTGCTGTGGCATGGGACGGACAAGTCCCCTGAAACCGATGATTCCTAACCGCTTAACATCAGAAGTGATGAGCTCAAAACCAACCGGTCCGATGATGGCTCCAAGTTCCACGCCGAGCTTCGGGTCGTCGTATTCACGCAACCTGTTGTTGTAGTCATACATTATGAAACCATCGCCCAATGTAGAGTTGTAGAGCGCGCCAACCCTGAAATGGAAGGGGTCACCCATCTGCCCCCATCTGACATATTTGACGATGTTGCCAAGGATCTTCTGAGATTCCCAATCCGCCTTTCTAAAACCGTATTTGGGACTAACTCTGAGTGGGACATCGAGACCAAGTCCAAGTTTGCCGATACTAAGTTCGGTATTCACCCTCATATCAAACCACAGGGTATCCCCGATAAAGACAGCGCCAAGCCCACCTCCAAGTCCTATCTCATCAAATTGCGCAAACAGAGGCACACTGAACAAAATCAATACCACCACAACATAAGCTTTCTTCATTGGCTGCCTCCTGGTTAAATGGGATTATCTCCTTTTCCTTCTTTTGGGTTTTTCTTCCTCAAAATGATGCTTTGTCGTCAAAAGTTTGTAGAATGAAAACACAACGAGGCCAATAACAAAAGTCCAATAAAGCATCATCATAATCCAACCGTATAGATTCATCTTGACCTCCTTTTTGCAGGAATCCAATCAAACTAATTCCAACAATCGAGTTTTGTTTAAATAATAGGCAATCAGGCTGTCTTTTTCAAGCGGACGCTGGCTATTTAGCTTTTGTTTTTGAGTAAAATTTATCCCCTGTTAGATTCACTTGAAAGCACTTTGCTCAACAAAAATGCGGGTATAGCAAACTGTGCATAAAGAGAGAACAACAATGTGTAGAAAAGGAAAGAACAGTCGCCACTCGAACCTCATTTCAAAGCTATCGCTAATCATTACCTCCAAAAGATGCAGCGGGGCGAAAAAGTAACCATCCTCTACCTTCTTGAAGAATTGCTCAATGCTTTCATGGACGCTGAAAGAGATTTTCACTTCTCCTCAGCTACGGATAACCAGGCAAACGGTTTCTACAACAGAACTTTAAGATTGACTATGGGAAACTTAGACCTGAAAGTTCCGAGAGAGAGATATGGCAATTCTTTCAGACCATCGCTGTTTCCTGAGAGATGGAAGAGGGTTACGCGGACAGCATATTTAACCATTGCCCCATAGCCGGGGCTTCTCTCACGAGGTTGAGGTCTGCGCTCAGTGGTGAGAGATGGGTCATCTATCAAGCGGATGATGATTTACGGTGGAGAGCTGTGCCTGTTGCATCTCGTTGAGAAGGATATGTTTTCCTTTCTTGAGGCCTTTTTGTAGCGAGATTTCATCAGGAGCAAGTAATTGCGCCTTTCCGAGAAGCTCGTAGGTAGCTTTTTAGTCATAGAACACCTTACATTTTGGTAACATCACCATCTGGTGCAAGGTTTCGTTTAGGTAACATTTTAGCTGAGTGATAACACATTCCACTTTATCATATCACGGCTCAAGCAATAAAATAAAGATGTTATGCTGAAAGGACTTTTGCCACTGGTTATAAATCTCGGATTTTTCGGATTTTTTGCGCTTAGCGTTCCGAGAAAGAAAAAGCGAAGCAGGAAAGCTAAATCTCAGAAAACGGATTGGGCGTCCATTCTTACATACCTCACCATCGAAATTGCCGCAATCATAGCGTTGTTAGGCATGTTGGGGCAGCTCTCCAGCTCAAATCTCGGCGGCCAGATGGGCAAGCTGTTATCGTCCTTAATGGTCTATCACTACGGCTGGCTAACGGCGGTGGTCTCTGCCGTGTCATTCGCATGGCTCAGCCTTCTCGGTCTTTTCGGCAGACTGACTGCCCGTAAGGTTTCAAAATTCCTGTGGCTTAATATACTTGCGTTTCTTCTCACAACGATATGGTGGTCACTGGCTGTGCCAGCAGAACCGGCATCACCGTGGAGCTATGCTAAGTTTGTCGTGCAACTTTTCCCGACGCTAAGTCGCGCGGGGGTTTTCATAATAGCCTCAATCCTGACGCTTATCGCTCTAAAGATCGGGTTCAGCGTTAAAATACCGTCGAAGTTGCCGAAATGGCGGTTAAATCTGTCATCCGCATTCGGTTCAATGGCAAAACTTTTTGGCAAGCTCGTGTCCTCCGTCCCAAAGCCGACAAGGATGGAAAAGGTTGTTTCTGAAGAAAAACCATCGGCGGCGGACGGCGAACAGCAAAGTCGTAGGGGGACATCCGATACATCAGTCAGTCCGCCATCATCTCAAACAGAGATAATCATTTACGGCGAGGACGGTGTCAAAAAGATCATCTCGACGCCGGATGACAAGGCCAATTCAGGCGAACATAAGCCTGTCGAAACTGGCGGTTCGGCCTCAAATTTCGGGCCTATTGAGGCTCAGGCATCGATCCTTGATGAAATCAATGTGCCGTTCGACCGGCTCCTCACGCTTCTGAACCGTGGAGATAGCTCTTACCGCATGGATGAGAAAGAGTTAAAGCAGAACGCGCGCCTGATCGAGGAAAAACTCGAGGAATTCGGCGTCAAAGGTAGGGTGGTCGGGTATCATCCCGGCCCGGTCGTCACCCGATACGAATATGAGTTAGCTCCAGGCATAAAACTCTCGAAGATAACCAATCTTGCGGACGATCTCGCTCTGCGCATGAAAACCCATCAGATTCGCATTGTGGCGCCACTGGCCGACAAAGGGCTCATCGGCATAGAGGTGCCGAACAGGAAACGCAGTATCGTTTACTTGAGGGAACTCCTTGAGAAGAAGGAATTTAAGGAGAAAAAGCACAAGCTCGTTTTTGCACTCGGCGTTGATACGGGCGGTAAGCCTTTCTACACGAACCTTGCGCGCATGCCACACCTTCTGATTGCCGGAGCAACTGGGTCAGGTAAGTCCGTGAGCATAAACACGATAATATCAAGCTTCCTTTTCAGGGCGAGACCGTCTGAGCTCAGGATGCTGCTGATCGACCCCAAGCGAATAGAGCTGTCCTATTACGAGGGGGTGCCCCATCTCCTGTTGCCAGTGGTGAAAGACCGCAAGTTCGCAGGTTCCATTTTGAAGCAGGCCGTGATGTGGATGGATCTGCGTTACAAGCACTTTGCAAGAGATGGGGTTCGCGATATCGAGAGCCACAACCGATCAGCTGCGGCACGAGGCGACAGGCCGTTGCCATACATCGTTATCATAATCGACGAGTTTGCCGACCTTATCCTGACAATCGGCAAAGAGGTCGAGGAGCCACTTGCCAGACTTGCTCAGATGGCGCGAGCGGTCGGCATCCACCTTATAGTCGCCACGCAGCGCCCGTCAGTCGATGTCATCACAGGCATCATAAAGGCGAATTTCCCCGTCAGGGTGGCGTTCAAGGTGCCTTCGAAGGTGGATTCGAGGACGATATTGGATGAAATTGGCGCAGAGAAACTTCTGGGGCTTGGCGACATGCTGTTCATCCCGCCGGGCAGTTCCGAACCCATAAGGCTGCACGGGCCGTTCGTGTCCGAGGAGGAAACGCGTCAGATAGCCCACACATACACAAGGCTTTACCTGACCAACAGGTTGCGCCGCGAATTTGGGGATGCTCGCAATCTTCCGAAATTCGTCAATTCATTGATTGACAATGGCTTGATTTCCGCACTGACACGTGACGACGAGCCGGGGAGCGAGGAGCGGTTCCAGATCGCACTCTCGATGTTCTCGAACATCACTGGTGTGCCAACCGATAAGGCTGAGATAGGGCTCAAAAAGATAAGGTCGTCCTACTACATCCCAATTCCCGAGATGAAAGAGACTGCCGAGCAGATGGAGCGCGAAGCTCCTATAATCGAAGGACTTGACCCGCTCATCAAGGAGGCGATAAAACTCGCAACCGCGCGCGGTGAGGTGTCAGCCACAATGCTTCAAAGGAAGCTTAGGGTTGGATTTGCACGAGCCGCCAGAATTATCGATCAGATGGAGGAGCTGGGTATCGTCACGCCTCAGGAAGGTTCCCGCCCGAGACGGGTTATGATGTCCTACGAGGATGCAATGCAGCTGATCAAAGGAGCATGAAAATGGATAGAAACATTCTCAAAGTCTTTCTAAAAGTGCAATTTAAAAAGCAGTTTCGCGGAAAGTCGTCCAGACACAGGTTCAGGTATGCTACGATGATTTTGTTGTTGCTTTTCATCGGCTATTCCCTCGGCAGAATCACGGTGATCCTTGAGAGGATGGCGGTTTCGGGGATGGCGGTCACACTGGTCGCCATCTTTTCGTATCTCCTGTTCTACTTTTTGACCGAAATTGCATACCTGATTGACCGAAAGAAAGACATCGAGTTCCTTTTTTCGATGCCCGTCAGGATTGAGCTATGGTTCAAGGCGAAAACGATCCTCGTTGTGGCTCAAGGGGCGGCCATCTCCGCACTCGTGGCCTTGGGTTATGCGGTTGGGCTTGGCAAGGAGTTCATAAGTGCTTTTCTCGCAGCGATGTCCACAGGGCTCCTTGCATTCGGAATTATACTCATGGGCGTCTCAATCGCTGTCGATAGAAACATGGCTATGGAAAAGGCCGTCGAGATTGGTCAGATCATGCTGAGCATCACGGTCAGCCTCTGGTTCCTCTTTTACGACGAGATCAAAAAACTGTTGATCACCATATCCGACAACAGTTTTGCGAGATACCTGCCGTTTCACCTATTTGGAAAGGCTTACAGTGAAGGCAGACTTGAAGTTCAGGTTTTTTATTTCCTCATAACGGTTGCGCTGACCGCTGCCGTCGCTGCCTATTTTTACAGAGTTATCTCCGTATCCGGTTCGTCCGAACGGTGGGACACAGCTCAGCGGAAAGGTCCTTCTGTAGCAGGCACATCTCCCACAACTGTGAAACTGGCTCGTTCTCCGAGAACAGCTGTGTGGAAACTCGCACTATCCCACATCATGCGCGACGTAGGGTTCCGTGCCTCGTTCATCCCAACGCTGACCGTATATCTTTTTGTGGCACTTAAGTATGCATACCAGCCAGGTGACAAGTTTGAAGGTGCGCTTATCGGCATAGTGCTGTTTGTGGCGTTCTTAACCCTGTTGACCTTCAGATATTCGTCGTCCTACAAAGGGGCGTGGATACTTCAGACGACGCCGATCGAGAAGGGCAAAATCATAGCCTACACCGTGGAGTTCGCAATCCTGTTCCTGCTCGGCGCATACCTTTTGCTGCTCACGGTGATTGTCCTGATCGCAGCTCCACACGCCTTTTGGGACACGGTTGAGATCATGCTCTTTTCGTGGTTGTCCTCTCTCGCCATGGGGTATGCCTATGGGCTTATTGATCGCAAGCTCCCGTTCACCCTCGACTTTGCAGCCTCAAGGTCAGAGCGAAGGCTGGCGATCCTCGCCGGGTTCCCCATGATAGCTGTCATCGCACTCATCTGGTTCCTCATCACATACTACAAAATCATGCTCATGCCGATCATAGGGTTCATCCTTTTGCTGGACATTGTGTTAAAACGATCCCTTGAGAAGGTGAAAGCTTGAGGCTTAAGGACATACTGAATGCTCCGATCAACCTGATAGCACCTCCGACATGCCAAATCTGCGGCAACAGGGTTGAGGATGGCCCAATCTGCGAGGATTGCACCCTCGAGCTCGCCAGACTGAAACTCCCTATATGCTGTTACAGGCCACTAATCGAAAACATCGAGCTGATTTTTGCGGTTTACAGGTTCGATTCCGTCGCGGCGGATGTGGTGCATCTGTTCAAATACAGCGGAAACATGGCCATGGGCAAATTCATGGCGAAAATGATGGCAAAGGAGATAGATGGTCATGATTTCGACATCATCACAGATGTGCCGCTGTTCGTGTCGAGGCGTAGGGAGCGCGGGTTCAGTCAGACCGAACTCCTTACCAGATGGATAAGTGAGCTGGCAGGCATTCCTGAGCGCAAACTGCTCAGGAGGAATCGTTACACCCCTCCGCAGGCGAGGTTAAAGGATCACTCAATGCGGATTGAGAATGTGAGGGACGCATTTGAATTGATTGTGCCTGCTTACGAGGTGGACGGCAGGAAAATCCTGCTCATCGACGATGTTACGACGAGTGGTGCCACATTGAACGAAGCCGCGCGTCCTCTGGTGGATGCAGGAGCCGAATTGGTTTCAGCGCTTGTGTTCGCAGTGGCAGGCTGATCGGTTCTGCCATCTGGCTCCGAGAGAAGCGAGTGCCTCCCCTAAATTTTTTGCTTGAACTGCTTCCGTCAGCTTGTTTCCGAGTAAAGAGGAATGAGACAAAAAACATTTCGGTTGAGTTAGTTCTGTCGGCTCGTTTCTCAGAGATGATGGTTTTGAGAGAGGAAGGAAATTATATCGGCGGGGCGGCCGAAGGCCGCCCCGCCTCAGCTTTACCTCACAACTACAAGCTTTCTGGTTATGTCACGACCAGCAGCTCGAAATCGAACAACATACACCCCGGAAGTCACACGCGTGCCTGAATTTGAGCGACCGTTCCAAACCACACGATGGTTGCCCGCGCGGTATGTCCCTCTCGTCTCCCAGACCAATCTGCCGCTGATGTCGATGACCTGGATATCGACCTCGCCCTTTTGCGGCAAAGTGAACTTTATCTCTGTGTTCCCTGCGGAAGGGTTTGGGCTGAGCGGTAGGAACTTGAACACATAGGGAGCGGTGCCAGAACCTTCCTCTATGCTCACTCTGATTGCCCCGTAAGGCATACCTGATGTGATTTTGAACCCGCTGCCTGCGCTCACTCCGGAGACACTGACGCCTGTAACCCCGACGAGGCTATACGATGGGGATAGCGAGATTCCGCCTCCGGCGGTCACCTGCCCAAAGTTGAGCACATAGCCCGTCTGCCCCCACAAAATCGCCGGAACCATGAGAAAAAGCAGCTTCCTGATCATTGTCCACTGCTCCGTTCAATTCTATCGAGCCTTTGTTTAAGCTGTTCGATCTCAGCCTGTTGTGCCTTTATGGCCTCGATCAAAATCGGGACCAGTTTTGAGTAATCGACGCCTTCGACCTTGCCATCCGGCCCATAGATCACAGCCTGAGGTGCAACCTTAGCCACTTCTTCAGCCGGCACACCTATGTCCTGACCGTCGGCTGTGGAATAAGTTTTTCCCTCAAGCTGCTTGACCTTGTCAACGGCGTTATCGACCTTTTGAGAGACAGCCGTGCCTTCAGGAGCAGGTTTCTGGTAAAATCCTTTGGAAGACCCAATCGTGCCGTTCACATAGAGAGCATTCGATGTGGCAAACGAGTTGGTGGCCACAAACACATGCCCTTTGCCGTCCCAGTTGAACACTGCCACACTGTCTGTATCAGCCTGTGCGTGATAGCCGAACGCAAGAGAGAATTTTCCATTGGCCTGATTATACATACCTCCCGGCACCGAGGAGTAACTCCCACTGGCCGTGTTGGTATAGCCGCCAGCTATGACCGATTTTGAGCCATAAGCACGGTTGTAATATCCGCCTCCTACAAATGACTTATCACCTGATGCCTCGTTATACATGCCGCTTCCAACAAAAGAGTAATTTCCGGATACCATGTTGCCAAAACCTGCACCTATGAACGAACCTGAAGACGAGATCGTGTCTTTCGCACCTGTCACAATTGCCGAATAAGTTTCGGTTACAGCATTTTGACTACCACTTCCTATGAAAGAATACCCTGCTGTAATGCTGTTGCTGTCACCTGTGGCGATAAAGGAAAAACTATCCGCCATAAATATGGTATCTCCGTAGCCGGTAATTATCGCCGAGTTGTTTCCTAAGATGTAATTGATAGTACCGCTGCCTATAAAGCTATTATAAGAGGCTTCGATGTAGTTGTAAGTCCCCGATCCTATGAAAGAGTTGCTTGAAGGAGTTGCTGACATGTATGTAGAGATTATCCCGTTCCATTCGCCTCCAACAATCACATTCCCATGGCCATACATTCCGCCTAATTCGTTACTCAATATAATGTTATTATAGCCGCCGCCTATAAAAGATGAGGTGTCATAAATGATGCGATTGTTGAGACCGCCAGCTATCACGGAGTAATTGCTATGGTCAAGCGTGTCATAACTGCCAGCGAAAATGCCACCGTAGTTTGAATATTGGATGAGGTTTGATAGCCCATTTCCGATCACAGAGTTGAGCGTGAATAACATGCCGTTCTGACTGCCTCCACCGATGGAACTGAACGAAGATGTATAAACATAGTTGTCGGAGCCACCAGCTATTGTCAGCAAATTGCCTGATATCTGGTTGTTAATTCCTGAGACGACGGAGGAAGCATTACCTCTGGCCGAATTGTTGTATCCGCTCAAAACAGCGGCATACTTGTAATTGGATCCATCGGTTCCTGTCACCGATCTGAATCCAAGATTAACATGTGTCCACGCCGAATCCCCATAGAGCGTATCGCCTGCATCGAGGGCTATGCCGTAGTGATCAACCGGGAACATAATGTTTCCAATTGTATGCCATGGGCTTGGAGTATAGTCAGCTACTGAGTCGGCTATGCTGGCGTATGATGCGGTATCGGCATAGATGGCAAATATGGCCTGGCCAGTGTATTGAGAGGTGTCAGCATAAACCGTGTGATGTGATTCTATGGCCGTGTCTGAGTTCACCGAGTGAGAAGCGGCGGCGGCGTAGTTGGCTGTGTCCGCAGTGGTCGCGAACACCGAAAGGGCTGCAGTATCTGAATTGAAAGCACGGTGGGCGTAGTATGCTGTGTCCGATGTGACGGCATGGCCAGCATTTGACGCATAGTTCGCAGTATCCGCCTGTGTCGCATGCTCGACATTTCCGGCGTTCGAGGCGTAGCCTGCTGTGTCGGATGTCACTGCGTGGCCAGCATTTGACGCATAGCTCGCGGTATCCGCCTGAGTCGCATGCTCGACATTGGCGGCATTTGAGGCGTAACCAGCCGTGTCGGAAGTGACTGCGTGGCCGGCACTTGACGCATAGCTCGCAGTGTCCGCCTGTGTCGCATGCTCGACATTTCCGGCGTTCGTCGCATAACCTGCTGTGTCGGATGTCACTGCATGGCCGGCACTTGACGCATAGCTCGCAGTGTCCGCCTGTGTCGCATGCTCAACATTTCCGGCGTTCGTCGCATAACCTGCTGTGTCCGAAGTTACTGCGTGGCCGGCACTTGACGCATAGCTCGCAGTATCCGCCTGAGTCGCATGCTCGACATTTCCGGCGTTCGTCGCATAACCTGCTGTGTCGGATGTCACTGCGTGGCCGGCACTTGACGCATAGCTCGCAGTATCCGCCTGTGTCGCATGCTC
>WGAI01000016.1 GCA_015489175.1 Caldifarciminota bacterium
TCGTCCAACGGTGCCTCTTTGTAAAATTGTAGGTGGTCGTATATGAGATTCACAAGCTCCTCAACTGACGCCTCACTGTATGGAAGGTTAAGTTTCTCCAATGTGGCCTTAATCTTCGACCTTGAATAGCCGTTAGCGAGGAGTGCAAGCAGCAGATCCTCATAGTCCTTATCAACTCTCTTCCATCTCTCAGGAAGCAGCGATGGCCTGAAAGAATTGCCAAACCTCACTCTTGGAACTTTCAGGTCTAAGTTTCCCATAGTCAATCTCAAAGTTCTGTTGTAGAAACCGTTTGCCTGATTATCCGTAGCTGAGGAGAGGTAGAGGTCTCTTTCAGCGAGCATGAAAGCATTGAGCAATTCTTCGAGAAGGTAGAGGATGGTTACTTTTTCGCCCCGCTGCATCTTTTAGAGGTAATGATTAGCGATAGCTTTGAAATGAGGATCGAGTGGCGAGTGTTCTTTTCTTCTTCTCCTCATTGTTTCTCCCTCCTCTCTTTATTTTACACAATTTTTCCCTATACCCCCCCTAAAAAGGTTCTTTGATTACGATGGAAAACATGTTTTAGTATGGGCAGATGGTAGATATGGGGAGGACATACATTATTTAGTTGGAAATGGAAGGATATGGGGTAATCCACAGGTTATTGATACTCCTGGCGGATCAATTGCTGTCGATGCTGTGAAAGACAAGGAGGGAAACATACATATGGTATGGTCCGAATTGTTGAATCCCGGGACCTCTGATGAGAATTGGGAAGTTTATTATGAGGAAATAAACCCTTTAAATTAAAAGGGGTGAATTTCGAATTGGGAGGCACATGATGCGGGTGCTTTTGTTGGCTGCTGTCATTACCGTCGTCGCTGATCTGCCCGGTCAGCGGATGAAGTTCGCCGTAACGGAAGGGGCCAATGTCAGGACAAAATATTTCAACACATCTGCTCTCGGCGGGCCGGACATGTTAAACCCATGGCCGCGGCTTGAATGGCCGTCAGAATCGGGGCACGAATACCTCTATGAATCTGGCCTTGTGATAGGCGCCAATGTTGAAGCGGTTGACAGTTCCGGCAACCATTTGCGCCTGTGGGTATTCGATGATGGCGTAAGCGATGGCGGGGATAGCGATTTCCTGCCCGTCGTTTTGTTCGCCAGCCCGTCCTCCGAAACGCTGGCCATCTCCACGAACCCATCGACATGGCCATCAACATGGCCGGCTTATCTGCTTGCGTGGGGCGATACTGTTGACGGCGCAAGCGGCGTGTGGCCGGGCGAGTTTGGAATCGGCAAAGTCATTGCCGATCAGGAAGGTTTTTTCGTGATGACCGACTCGGCAAACACGGAATACTATCCCGGCAACCCTTACGGAAACCCATATTACGACCCCGGTAACGGCATGAAAGGGCTTGGTCTCGTGATTTACGGCCGCAGCTATGTCGTCGATGTGGATAGCCTGACAAATGCGGTGATTTACTCTTACACCATCTACAACGCAGGCGAGCACGAGCTTGACAGCCTTGTTGTCGGCGTTTTCACGGATGTGAGAATTGGAGGTCCCGGCAGCGATTTCAACGACGATGTTTACAACTTTTACCCTGAGCTGAACATGATGCGTTTTTCGGATGAAGACGGCATTGGGCGTGAGGCAAACGGCGAGCCGTATGAGTGTGGCCAGCTTGGCATCATCTTCCTGCAAACTCCCGGAAATTCACACGATGGCATCGATAACGACGATGACGGCATGATAGACGAGTCGCCTTACGACATGGTTGACAACGATGGCGATTGGGATCCTGAACGCGATGATGTGGGGCGTGACGGCATCCCGAACACCGGCGACAGCGGCGAGGGCGATGGCCTGCCGACATGGGGCGAGCCCCACTTTGACTGGCGCGACCCCGATGAGGTCGATGAGCTCGGCCTGACAGCTGTGGACATAGCGCCCTACGGGAGTTATTCCCCGTCTCAGGAGTATCAGCTTGCGGCGCGCACTGTTCCGGGACATTACACACAGCAGGGTCAGATGGGAGATTATGTGACCCTGGGCTCAAGCGGTTATTTTTCGCTTCAACCCGGCCAATGGACGAAATTCGTCTATGCCTACCTGATGTCGAACGGTAACACATTGGACGACATGCTGTTGAGCTGGGCGAGGGTGGTCTCGTATTACAGGGGCTATCTCGGCATCGGAGAGCGATCCGATGCCCTGCCGCACCACGATCTCAGCATCACAGCCCCACAAGCAGGCGACAGGCTTCATGGCAGTCAGTTGATAAGGTGGGACACCGACCTTGGCGCACCGCTTTACGCAAGGGTGGTGCTCGGCAAGGACGGCTTCGAGACCAGTTACACTCTCCTGAACATGGGACGCGTCTTCAACGATTTCTCGTGGTGCACAAGGGATTGGCCCGATGGCTCGCTTTACCAGATAGCCATGTCGTTGCTTAACCCGTTTGAGGGCGGGGCTTTTGACACGACCGGCTTTTTCACAATCGACAACCCGGATGTCAACGGTGTGCCATCGATGATTTTGTCCGGTGTGTCGGGAGAGGTCACTGGGACGGTTGACCTGACCGCTGTCGTTGGGGATGCCGAAAGTGACACCTTCAGCATCAGAATTCTGTTGAGCGTGGACGACCGCATGAGCTGGACGGATATTTTCCTTGACACGGTCGCTGTGGAGCGGGAGACGCTGTCAATCCCGTTTAACTCTGAACACTTCCCGAACACGCATACTGCGTATCTGATGGGAATTGTTGAGGCTCAAAACGGTGCGGATACGGTTATCGTTGGGCCGTTTAGCATAGAGAACGGGACGGGGTATCTTCATCCAGACACCGCTTTGCATCACATAAGTGGCAACGGCGAGGGCGACATCATCATCTCGATGCACGGGTCCGTTCAAACTCAGGACACCTTCATGCTGACCTTTAGCTCATCGAACGGCCTTCTGACATGCTCGGTTTACAACCTCTCGGACGGCACGGCGGTGTTTGAGGGGCATCCGGTTCTGGACTGGCTTGAGACGCCCAGATTTGAGAATATGGCGCTGATCATCAACACTCTGCACGATACAGTCTTCTCCGATTCGCTGTCGGAACACACGCAGGGGACATCCAATTTCCACATAACCGGCCGCCTGTCGCGGCGCGGCATACCGTTCCCGTCGGACTATCGCATAGAATTCCACAATTCACGCATCGGACGA
>WGAI01000017.1 GCA_015489175.1 Caldifarciminota bacterium
ATGAAGGCCTATGTCTATACTGACAGGCCCATCTACAAACCCGGCCACACGGTTTACATCAACGGAATCCTGAGGAAACAACGCGGATTTGGCTATCGCAACGCGCCAAACAGGTATGTGATTTTGAAGGTCAGCAGGGGATGGGGCGAAACCGAGCTCCTGAACGACACCCTCATCACGGACGAATTCGGAGCCTTCAACGACTCGCTCGTTTTGCCTGACAACGCAAAGCTTGGTTCATATTACATCGAGGTGGATTATGACGATGAGGAGATCGGCTACCGCTCGTTTGAGGTTCAGGAATATGTCAAACCGGAATTCAAGGTCTCGATATCGACGGATGGCAAGAAGTTCGTTTCCGGTGATGAGATACACATCACGGTTTCCGCGGAATACATCTTCGGAGCGCCGTTGAAAGGCGGCGTTGCAGAGCTTGTCGTCACAAAAATGCTTCCGTGGTGGTATTACTACACCGAATCATCCGACTACAAAACGGTTTTCAGGGGCAGCAACGAGCTGGACGACATGGGGAAAACAAGCTTCAAACTTGAGGTGCCTCTGGACAGCATACCCTACAACTACCGCATGGTGGCAACAGTCACAGGGCCGGACGGCCGCAAAATATCATCGTCAAAATGGGTTCAGGTCTATCCATCAAGCTATGTCCCGGACATCAGGCTCGACAAATTCATCTACACGGACGATGACACCGCCTTTACGGCAAGAGTCACCGTGCACGACATAGACGGCAATCCGATCTCGACAAATGTGAAGCTCACGCTCTATCGCGGATGGCGCAAGAAGGAGCAGCTCAAAGAGGCTCAATTCGCAACGGATGAGAACGGCGAGGCTCAAATCACGATGCCGCTCCCACAATGGCCGGATGATTACATCGTCGTCGCTAAGGTGACCGACCCAAGAGGCAGGCAGATGATCGCATCGGAATGGTTCTACCGCGCAAATTCACGATACAGGTGGTGGTCATGGAGCGGCGGACTTGAGCTGAAAGTGGACAGGGATACCGTTTCCAACGGCGATTCGATAACAGCCGTTGCCACAGCTCAAATCCCCAATGGCAAGATGCTGATGACGCTTGTGGCAGGCGACACGATAATCGCCTACGATGTCATAGACATCAAAAACCACATAGCCACCATCAAACTGCCTGTGCCGCAGGGCATTAACGGATGGGTTCGACTTGCCGTCGAGATCGGCGGCCAAAACCCCGATATAGCGAGCAAAGGCATACTGGTCGTTGATTCGTCTAAAATGCTGAATGTCAGGATAGAGACCGAAGGCAGGGAGTTTGAGCCTGGGGGCGAGGTTACGCTCAAGGTGAAAATCACGGACTTTGAAGGTAACCCTGCGAAAGCGGAATTTTCCATAGCAGTCGTTGACGAGGCCATCTACCAGCTAAAAAAGGACAATTCAGGGGACATCTTTGCTAACTTTTACATGCGGTATCAGGACGGCTGGCTCTGGAGCTTCAACTCGACATATTTCACATTCTACACGGACAGGAGCATCGACCTAACGGAGCTGGCCAAACGGAACGAAAGTTCTGCCGAGGCGATAGCCCAATTCAAAGAAGCAGCTCCGTCACAGACGCCGGTCAGGGCAAAGTTCAAAGACCTCGCTTTCTGGAGGGCTAACGCCCGCACGAACGGGAGAGGCGAGGCGGTAATCAGATTCAAACTGCCGGACAACATCACCCAGTGGCGTGTCACGGTAAAGGCCTTTACTAAGGACACACGGCTCGGTCAGGCAACACACAAGTTCTACGCTCGCAAGCGAGTGTTTGTGACCGTAGCTCCGCCAAGATACCTAACAGTGGGGGACACCATCGAAATCCCCACAACTGTCCACAACTTCATGCCGGCACAGATGGAGTTCAAAGTCGATGTGAAGACAGAGGGGGTAAAACTCCTACGAGAAGGGCCGATAAGCGTGAAGGTTCCGTCTCAGGGCAGCAGAGTGATCCTGTGGACGGCAGTGGCTGAGACGCCAGGAAGTGCGTCCGTTCAGGCCACAGCTTCCACATTCAGGGCATCCGATGCCGTGAGAATCTCGTTCCCGATAAAGCAGTATGGGCTCGAGATGTCAGTCGCGCGAAATGTGGAGGCCAGAGACGGCGTCAGCTCAACCAGTTTCGTCCTGCCTGAAATCAGCAACATGAAAGAGGCAAGATGCAGAGTGACACTGGCTTCAGGCTATATCACCGTCGCAATGGCCGCACTCCCCTACCTCAGAGGATACCCTTACGGCTGTGTCGAGCAGACCATGAGCAGATTTCTGCCCGACATAATCGTCAAAAGCATCGCTTCACGATACGGCATAAGAACTGGAAATGAGGATGAACTGGAAAAGATGATAAACCTGGGGCTGAAACGGTTATACAGCTATCAGCACTACGACGGTGGCTGGGGCTGGTGGCAGTTCGACGACAGCTATGATGAGATGACGGGTTATGTGATGTGGGGACTTGCACTCGCCAGGATGAACGACATCGAGGTAAACCCATCGGTGATAGCTTCGGGGCTGTCCTACATAAAGGAGCGCGTTGGCTCCGATATAGATGACGGCGGCCTCGTGGATCTGTTGTTCGCATATTCCTATTACGACACCCTGACAGACGAGATGAAGGACAATCTGAGAGATGTTTCATTCAGCAACCTGACACCTGTGCAGGAGGCCAAATTCGCAATCCTCACGCATCGACTTGGCATGGATGACCTCAGCAAAAGCGCATTGAAAGCGCTTGAAGAGGACAGATACCAGTTATGGGAATATGAATGGATCCCTTACGACGAACTCTCGCTTGCGTGGCGGATAATGGCCTACAGTCAAACGGGATTCCGTCCGGTCGAAAGGATACAGGCCGCTGCGGACACACTGATCTCGATGCGAAAAGGCCCGAGATGGAGCTCTACACTCACCACCGCATACAGCGTTATGGCGCTCTCGGATTTGAGCCAGAAGTTGAACGAGCGGGCCAAAAAATCCATAGTAACTCTGAAAATTAACGGACATGAGATCTTCAAAGGCGAAATCGGAAACGGTGAGGTCAAATCGATAGATGTGCCGCTGAGCTACCTGAAGGGCGACACAAACACATTGACGCTCAAGAGCAAGAGGGTAAAGAGCTTTGCCTCGCTCACAGTCTCATGGTTCAGCGGGAAATACCCGATCAAAGCCCATTCTGCGCCTGAGCTAAGCATCAAGAAGGAGCTATATCGTCTCGATTACCGCAAGAAGGGCAGGGAATGGGTGGCTTACGAAACGCCTATTCGTTCGGGTTCATCCATAAGACCGATGTCGAGGATGAAGGTTAGGTTAACCATCATCGCCAACAAGGACATCGGGCGGATCATCGTGGAGGACCCCGTGCTGCCCGGAGCTGAGATCGATGAGAACGATCTGATACGCAGATACATCTACGATTACTGGGACTCCCCGATAGCTGGATTGGAGCGTAAAAATGACCACATAGCCTTCGCCATCCCATACATCGGTGAAGGTGACACGATTACAGTGGAGTATGTGTTAATGCTTCAAAACAAAGGCGTCTTCCATCTCATGCCTGCTGTGGCCTACGGGATGTATATGCCGCAATCAAGGGCCAATTCGAGAGAATACCTGATAAAAGTTCATTGATGATCGCATTCTGGATAATCGTTTTGCTTGCACAGGGTGTCCGTGTCAGGGTGCTGGCGTCGCGAGATGTAGGAGTGCTAACCGTGTCGCACGCGATGATGGCTGAGGGAACGGACACCCTGAAATTCCGTTCCCTCAAATTCAGAGCGAGAAACGGTTATGTCGTCTGGGGAAACAGGATCTCGAGGAAAGTGACTATCCTTCCGTTACACAGGACATTGTCGATAAATTTCGATGGGGAGACTCGCCGCTACACGGGCGAACTTGAACTCACAGCCGAAGGCGATAAGCTTGTGCCGATAAACATCGTAAATCAACAGGACTACCTTGCCTCAGTGGTCGGCTCCGAGATGACATCGAACGCACCTATCGAGGCGCTGAAAACTCAGGCCGTGCTTGCAAGGACTTTCCTGTTCAAATTTCGCGGCCAAAAGCACACGGGATTTGATTTCTGCGACCTCACCCACTGCATGCATTACAACGGGAGCGATGCGATAACGCCAGAGACATCGAAAGCCGTCAGAGAAACCGAGGGCCTTGTCATTGTGGCTTCAGATGGCACACCGGTCGAGCCCTACTTCTCCGCGTCAAACGGAGGTAAAATCGATCTGCCGTCAAAGGTCTGGGGCACTGACGATCCCGATTACCTGAGCTCGAAAGATGACCCCTTTTCGGCAACAGTTAACGACCGAAATCGCATCTGGAGGACGGAGATCCCGATTTCAGAGATAGAGATGGTTTTCGGCATTACAGGACTGATGGATATAGATGTCGATACGATGTCGTCGCCCATGATGGTGGAGCTCATCGGAAACACCACGCTGAGAATTCGAGCTGCCGATTTCAAAATCAGGCTGAACCGTGCCATCGGATGGAACAAGATCAAATCCGTAAGGTTCTCAGCCCACAGGCGCGGCTCAAAATATGTCTTTGAAGGCAAAGGTCTTGGACACGGCATAGGCCTCTCTCAGGCCGGAGCCATCGAGATGGCGCGCAGGGGTTACACCTTCGAGGAAATACTTGGATTTTACTTCCCCGGAGCATGGCTCAGAAAGGGGAACTCACCGTTTTTCTATCGCGGAAGGATAAGCAAAAATGTGCACTCTGACCTCAAGCAGGCCCTCACAAATGTCGAAAGCTCGCTCTCCCTCAGACATTCATCCCCGATCTACATCGTCGCATTCAAATCCGTCGGGGAATTCACGGACGCCACAAATCAGCCGTGGTGGAAAGCAGCCGTTACGATAGGCGATACGATTTACATCCAGCTCTTTGAGATTTTGCGCAAACGAGGCATCTACGCCGAGACGATGAGGCGGGAACTATACCATGTGATTCTCAACCAGAAGGACATCGAACTTCCATTGTGGTTGAGAGAAGGGCTTGCCACACTGCTGTTTGGGAACCACCAATCGGTGAGCGGTGAAATTCCGCCGCCTCAAAGAGTGGAATTGATGCTGAGGTCAAATGACAAAGAGGAATTCAGGCGCGGCTGGGTCTATTCCGCCGCACTTGCAAAGAAATATCTGTCCAACAGGGACATAAAGTCTATTTTGAGTTCAAAGCAAACTGGAGGTATGTAACCATGAAGAAAGTGATAGCAGTCACAATCATCGTGGCCGCATTCACAGCGGCTTTATACAGTTATTTGCAGCCTCAGGAGTTGAAAAGAAAGGACATATCGAGCGATTTTGAGCTGCTCCCGGCTGAAAACATCAAGAGTGTCGTCGTCCTGCCGTCATTCGACAGGACGCTTAAGCTGGTCGGGACGAAGGAATGGCTCAAAGAAGCCCGATCGAACGGGCTTATGGACGATTTTTTCGATTATCTCGCATTCAGGTTCAACATCAGCGGCCTGCCGTCGAAGGCACTTAAGCTTTTCCACGGCAAGCTGTTCTGGGATCTCATCGGCGATGGCGCACTGGTGGCAACATACGACAACGGCGAAAAGATTTACATCACGCACCCGAAAGAGCATGTTCAGATGGCATGGCGCAGCATTTTGAAAGAGGGGCAGGAATTCCGCCATTCGGGCCTGCTTTACTCGAAGCTTGGCCAGTCATACATCAGCTTTGTGGGGAACCTATTCGTGGCAACCACATCTGAGCCGAAGATGTGGGCCGTGCTCGAACGGATGACTCAAAAGATGCCGTCGATGGCGGAACAGATGAGCCCGATGAGCGGGGTTTACGCCTACGGCATGCTTGAAGGTGACGGTGTGCTTCTGCAAGGAAAGATTGCGTTCAAGATAGATAGAAACAGACTGACAGCAGACATGCGCGACATCGACGGAGTTGTCGGCGCTCCGCTGAGGACAGCCAAACCATTCGGAAAACTGCTCCTGCCCGATGGTGCGACAGCGGTGATCGGGTTCAAGAAAATCGATCTTTCCAAAAGCGAGGACTTCCTCTCAAACAATTTCCCGAATTACACGAAATCGTTGAGCGAAAACGGGATCAAACCAATCTTCCCGCTGCTGAAAGGCAGGCTCAAAGTCATTGTAGCGGGTTTCACAGCGGACTACTACGCCGTGCCAGAATTTGCATTGAGCATACAGCTGAGCAGAAAAGGGCGGAAAGAAATCCGTGATGCCTTAGGCAGCTACATCTCGGATGATCAATCGCTTATGAGCTGGGGCGTGGAGTCGAACAACCTGATTTTGTGGAACGAGCAGACGCTCAAGAATATGCTCAAAAGCTCAAGGGGCAAAACCGTCTCAAAACGCAACCTGATAGCCGTTATAGACATGGATGCATTCTCGCGCAACATCTTCGACTACATGATGCATGTGTCAAGATATTCTGAGTTTGTGAGCGCGAACGCACTCAGGAGCAAGGTCGCTAATGTCGTCCGAAAGATGATCAAAGGCCGCGCAGTCGTGGTTATGAGCCATCCCGACAAAAACAATGTGCGGATAGAGTTCCTGACGGGCCAATCGGCGCGCTAAAAAGGCAAAAAATCAAAGCCTCTAATCTTCAATCGAGCTAATTCGGCCCAATGTCACACATTAACCGAACGGGGATCGACTGAAAGATAGGCTTTTTCCGCATCTTACTGAGTGTAGAAGCCGATTATCATCATGGGGATCAGCGCATTGCTAAGGTATTAAATTTTGGTTATAATGCCGCTTAGAAACCAACCCACCTGAAGAGGGACAGGATAAAAAGTCACACCCGCCATCCTATCTCTTTGAAGGTGAAAGGAGGGAAGGGAGTTATGAACAGGCCCAAATTTGTGATCGCCCTTCTGGCGATCCTCGTAGCTTTCCCTGCTTTCATACACGCCGAGTTGACATCCGTTGAGTACGAAAGGGATGTTTACTACAACTCAGACCCGCAAAGTGGCGCCCCCCTTGATGTTGACTACCACACACCGGGAATGAGTACCGGTTCTCTCCTGGAACAGGATAGATTGCATATCTGTCTCCAGGCAGGGACAACGCCTTACTACTTGAAAGGTGGAATACGAGTTAAGTTCATCTGGGATACTGATTCAGTTGGGCCCGGGAACACTTTTTCCGTAAAAGTTGTTGCAGAGACCGATTCTGCCTTCAAGGGAAATCCATACTTTGGGGGCTCTCACGAGATCTATTCCAATTACGGGGTGCAGGTAGGTGTTTCAGACGAATCAAGGGTTTTGGAATTTCCTTACGGCATTCCAACATGGGGCGATTGGACAGAAACACTTGTAGGCATTGGCTTTGATCTATGCATAAACATGAGAGGCGACGGGATTTTGCCCATGGAAAGCGAATCTCTCACAGCCGGTGATTTAGTGACGCTAATGTCAATCGGTGCCGATATGTTAGCAGGGGGTAAAGCAGTGAAGGATAGGCATGGAAACCCTATCAAGGACGATGCAGCTTCATCGGTCTTAGGTTTGATAAATCTTGTAAGCCTTGGAATTAGTAACTATTACAAACTGCAAAATGGCCACATATACCTCGAGATTGAGCCTGTCTGGCCGTTTTATTACGATCCTGCCTATGGCAACAACAGCCAGCATGTCTGGATTCACAGGGGCGACACAGTCGTCCTGCACCTCGCCGTCGATCCACTTGCAACAAACAACGATACGGGCTACTTCAGAATACTCTCCAACGGATATGTGGAGGAGGATATCTACTACAGACAGGCGGACCATATCGATTTCCTGTGGTGGCATGATGATTTTTATACACAGCCGTGGCTGCCTTTGAGAAACGGAACGGTCGCTCTGATGTTAGACGACAATTTTCCGCTAATCCCCGTCCCGTTAACAGGTGAAAGTCACTCACACGCAGACCTTTATATAGATCCCGGGTATCTCTCTGTGTGGAATACAAGGTATCTGGGCGGATATGTATCCTTTACGCCAACTCCTCAAGTAGAAGGATGGACAGGTGTCGGAATTAAAGTGAAAAACAAGGGTAACATCACATCTACAGGCTACACGATAAAATTCGTGTTCCCCGATAGCGTGAAGACTGAGCACAGGGATGGGAACATACTGCCAGGCGGACACGATGATGTTGACAAAATGAGTCCACAGTGGACACAAACGGGAGTGGCTCCAATCTATGTCATCATCATCCCTGACTCCACCAATCACGATCCCAATCCGCACAATGACACGCTGAACTTCAATGTCTTTGTCCGTAAACACACAATTCCAGTTCTGGTAGCCATCGTGGATGAGGCGACCGGTGACACCATCACACCTTCCGATTCAGTCTTTGATCGTGTATGGGCCACCAACAATCAGAATTATTTTGAGCGGGGTGTGCCCGATACGACCTACAACCATTGGGATAGATGGCTATTGATGGTGCCAGAGGGGGAGGCGGTCACCATCACCGCTTTCCCCGATTCCAATCACCCGAATCTCTACGCGTCAAGCAAATATGTGAATGTAGATGCCTCATCATCAGAACCCTTATGGGTTTACATCAGGCTATGGGGATGGGGATCCGTTGAGGGAACTATCACGGATGAGAGTGGAACGCCGATCGAGTCCACTCTGGTGTCAGTAGGGCCTTTTTACACATCCTACACCGACCAAAATGGGCATTATCTGATTGAACACCTTCCGTCAAACCATCTTTTGACAAATTCACCCTATTATGTCAGGTTTTATGCACCAGGATACCGCATCGATAGTGTGCCGTTTCATATCAGAAACTTCGAGACAGCTAATATTAACCACCAGATGGTGAACATAGATACAATTCCGCCGATCGGCGAAATCAGCTGCCCGTCAGTCGTTGCAAAGACGCTCACGATAAGTCTCACAGCAATGGATACATTCACCCAGTTTGGCGATACCCTGCCGCCAACAAGCGTCATGATCAAGGACAACAACTCAACATGGCATGAATACGATTACGGTATGGGGTTTGACAAATCAATCACATGGACACTTCACACACGGACTTCTCACAATGAGGTTGACACGCTCTTTGCAAAGTTTGAGGACAACGCTGGTAACATATCGGATAGCATCATGCAGGTTGTAACTGTGGCTCAGGATCCGCCTGTGGGCACCTTCACGATAAATCACGGCAACAGCAGCACATCAAATCCGGATGTTATGATCACAGATGTGACGATTACCTCAAGCACCACAGGTGTGAGAGACATAACGATCGAAGAAGCTGGTGGTGCAACTGTAACTTACAGCTATTCGGAGGGAACGGAATATCCGTTCTCCATCACCACAACCGCCGGCACGCACACAATCTGGGTAACTTTCACGGATTCATTGGGTCTGACATCACAGCCTGTGTCAAACACAATAGAGCTGGAATATTCCGGTAGAGTATCCATCAACAATGGCGCACAATTCACAAGCTCGACCTCAGTTGACCTCTCGATCGAGGCAAGTTCCTTTTTAGTCTCAAATGTGAGCGGAGACGACATGTTCGGCGGCCACCCTATGGCTCAATCGTTCGTGCCACATGCCGATAGGATTTACGGGATTAGCGTTTACATAATGGGAGCTGATTCTGGTCTGAAAATCGGGATTTACAGTGATTCCGTGGCTGGCAATACCCATTTGCCCGGTCGCATGCTTGTGCTGGATACCCTTAATTACGACCCTCAGGCCGGGTGGGTCACGATTTCCTACACCTCCCCTATATCTGTTGATCCTGACAGTAGTTATATGATAGTTCTATTCCAGACCACGCTCGATGGCGTATCGAATAACCTCTATGTGAAAGCGGGACCATCGAACAACTATTCCGAAGGCGATCTCTACTTCTATCCGACATACAGAAAGCGGCCGACGGATGACTGGTATTTCTCAGGTTACGACATGGTATTCAGGGTTCTGGGACGGGCAGATAGCATGGAAATCTCAAACTACGAGGATTTCCATAATTCAACGGGAATGATTTCTTTCAGCTCTTATTACTCAGGCTGGGAACTGCTTCCCGGAGACGGGTTGAAAAGGGTATATGTGCGGATAATGACAGGCAGCAATGTCTCAACAGTCCACGACGCCATCATACTTGATCGAGAACCGCCGACTGACATCTCAGTTTCGATACTCAACCACCTCCCATATCTTGAGACGACTGAATGCACGCTCAGCATTTATGCTGTGGATGCACTGTCAGATGTGGCAGCTTACAACATAAACGACGGCGAATGGCAGGATGCCTACCGTCTTTTGCCGATGATCACGGTGCACAATGTCCCATCAGGGATGCCCGGTCCAAGAACAATGAGTTTCAGGTTCAAAGATAGGGCTGGTAACATAAGCGATCCTACATACTTGACCATCGATTATGATCCGGACGGCCCCTATGCATCGGTAAGGCTCGGGAACGACGGATTTTCGCCATCGGAAACCGTAGGGGTTCATATCTCTCTCGCAAAATTTAAGGGAAAATCGATAACGGTTGACAGCATGAGGTTTTCGCCAGTTCGACGCTTTGAATGGGGAGACTGGATGCCTTTTAAGTCCGATACATCTTACATCTTCGACAAAGCTGGAAATGTGGGGCTGTGGGTTGAATTAAAGGACAATTACGGTAAAACATCTTCATTCATCTCAAATTGCGTCATCGACACGACTCCACCTGATGAGGTTTATAATGTGCGTGATGAAGGTGACTCGACCACAAACCACAGCTCACTCGCCTTCTGGTGGCAATGCAGGGGAGACTACGAATCGGGGCTCTCACAATTCCAGATAGTCCTGTCAACTGATCCAAGTTGCATCGGCAACATTGTCACAGTTGTCTATGTGCCTCCTGAAGATAGATACGCCCGCATATATGTTCCCGGTCTGCATGGCGATTCCACCTATTACGCAAAAATCGTGGCAGTGAACAGGGCTGGACTCTGGAACGAAAGCGACCCAACCGACGGGATAAAGGTCATTAACGGCATAGCGCAATTCGACCTGATCTCACCTTCTGATTCAGCCCTCGTGGAGAACAGCCAGCCGGTTCAGCTCGTCTGGCATGGGACATCAGACTCCCTTTCATCTCTGACCGGATACGAAGTTTTTATCGACAGAGTATCTTACGGGCTCATCGAGGATACAACTCTTTCGATAGACACGCTTGAAGACGGCTGGCATAGCTGGTATGTGGTTGCACACGATAGCCTTGGAGACACAAAAATCTCATCATCAACATACAGCTTTTATCTCGGTGCAGCGCCACAAACTCCGCTGGCTATCTTCCCATCGGACACATTTCTGAACAGCGACACGGTGAACTTCATCTGGAGTTCTGCAACTAAATCAATACTAAAGGAAACATCGGTAATCGGCAAAATCAAAGAGAAAAACTCAGATGGCATCACCGAAGGGGCAAACATTTTCACGATCCAGATAGCGGCCGACACATCGTTTTCCTCAATTGTGGATTCCTCTACCACCTCAGACACAACCCTATCACTTGCTATCGAAGAAGGCAGGTGGTTCTGGAGAGTACAGGCTTCCAATCCGCTCGGCACGTCGGACTGGAGTCTTACGACTCAGTTCGGCGTTGATACCACTGCCCCGACCACATTTGCTGGCATCTCACCATCGGAATCCGACACAATTCACAGCGACACAGTGCAATTCCTGTGGCATAGCTCGATGGATAACTTCGGATTGATCGGATACAGACTCACCTGCTTCTCACAGGACACGGCGATAACGGTTTTTACAGGTGACACCTCCTCCACCATCACGCTCAGGTCAGGGGATTATCAGTGGTATGTCGAGGCGATAGACAGTGCCGGGAATATAGCACTATCTGACACAACTAATTTCACTGTGGAAGTTATCACACTTCCAACGCCGATGCTTATTTCACCTCAAAACGACACCGTTATCGCCCACACAAACGGGATCGAGTTCGTCTGGAGAACCAGTGGAATAAAAGGCGACTTGGCGGACATCGATGGCGGGAAAACCCAATCATACGGGTTTGTGTTCCAGCTGTCTTTAGACTCGCTATTTCAAAATACAGTAGTTTGTGACACCATTGCGGACACAGTAATCACGCTCGATATCTCCGAAGGCCATTTCTACTGGCGGGTAAGGGCAGCGGATTCGACAGGTCACCTCAGCTATTGGACCGCTACATGGAATTTACTGGTAGATGCGACCCCACCGAATGCGCCCGTTTTGATCTCGCCATCGGACAACGACACGCTGCATTCTGATACCATTCAGTTTCTGTGGCATGCCGCAGCCGACAATTTCGGAATTATGTCATACCAGATAAGCTGCTGGTCAGCGGACACATCGCTCGATTTCCAGACCCATGATACATCGCTCACCATCATTCTCAGGAACGGCAATTATACCTGGGCTGTAAATGCTATTGATAGCGCCGGACATTCGACAAACTCTGACTCCTTTTCCTTCATGCTTCGTGTATTCAATCTCCCTACCCCTGTGCTGATCTGGCCACACGACGATTCCATCTACAACACATTTGAGGTGCCATTCGTGTGGAGCCCGGGAGACGGCAAAAACGCTTCATCAGACATGGGAAAACCCTCAGATCACTATATCATAGAGGTATCGAGTGATTCATCGTTCGATAACATTAACATTTCTGATACATTGACTACAGATACCTCTGAGACGCTATCGCTCTGGTATGGATACGCTTACTGGAAAGTCAGGAGATACGACGATGAGGGCGGACTTAGCGCGTGGACAACCACATGGACGACCGGAGTTGATACATCCAGGCCCTGGCCACCCTACCTGATAAGTCCACCGACGAGAGACACGATCGACACGAATGTCGTAACCTTCGTGTGGCTGAGGTCGCTGGAACAATTTTCCGGAGTCGCATATTACTGGTTTAGATACGAATGGTGTTGGCAACCATGGGATAGCTTAAAATACTATGATATAATGGTTTACGATACAACTCTCACTCTTGATAGCTTACCTCCGGGTAATTATGCATGGTTTTTAGATGTTGTAGATTCAGCAGGAAACAGCAATTATTTCCCGTCAGACATGAGATCTTTTTACATAGACTATATTGCTCCGCCTTATTTCATGGAGCCTACATGGGATGAGTGGCAACATGGGAGCGTCAACTTCAGATGGAGATTCCCGTTCAGGGACACCACCATATCGATACCATACCTATTCCAGCTTCAGGTCATGGACTCAACCGACTCTATCGTCATGGATGTGCTCTTCAGAACCTATCAGCACGCTCAGTCTTTCCCATCAGGAATTTACCATTGTCGGGTGAGGGTGAATTCGGCAGGCGACTCATCGGCGTGGTCAGAGATAGACAGCTTCAGAATAGACGACATAAGGCCATCCGTGCCTCAGCTGTTAGCACCTGAAAGCGGAGGGCACATCACATCGTGTCCGGTTCAGTTCTCATGGTCAAGCTCCAGAGACAATCTGAGTGGAGTTATGGGTTACCAACTTCTGATCTCCTTGGATCCCGAACTTGGCTCGCCTGTCATCGATACATTTTTGAGCGATACGACTTTCCTCCTTGATACACTTGCGGATGGCAGATGGTATTGGCAGGTCAGGGTCTCCGACTCCGCAAACAACATCGCCGGCAGCGAGGTAGATTCGTTCTACATGGACATTGCTCCACTCCCGATACCGATTACAACAGCGCCTTCCTATGCCCAATGGCAGCAAGGGGATGTAACGCTGACATGGGAAATTCCATCGTCCTATACCAAAACGCTAAAGGGCAAAGGGAACCCGTATTCCTTCATAGTCGAGCTGCTGAAGGGCGGCGTGCCCGTTTTCTGTGACACGGTGGCTCAGGAATCGCTTGATGTAACGCTCAAAAGCGGCTACTACCACTGGCATGTCAGGACTTACCTCAATTACAGATCGTCCGACTGGTCGCCGATCGACAGCTTCAGGGTGGACGACGAGGATCCGCCTTATCCCGTTCTTAAAAAACCAGTTTACGGTGAGTATATAAACTCACTGCCTTATGAGTTCCTGTGGTCATCGCTGCCCGACACACTGAGCGGACTGGTTGGCTATCGGCTCTTGATCTCAGACAACGAATCCATGACAAACCCTGCTATCGACACGATGGTTCAAACCTCAAATTACATGCTCAACAACTTAGACAACGGCGAATGGTATTGGCAGGTGATAGCCCGCGATAGCGCTGGAAATGAAAGTCCGAGCGAGATAGATCCGTTCATCATAGACACAATCCCGCCTGAACCAGTGGAACTTATCTCACCTGAGGACGGCATGATACTTTCTGACCCCATGGATATCGAATTCTACTGGCATTGGGTAGAATTGAGTAAAATTTCAGGCTTTAAAGGCAAAGGCGGTGTGTCCTTTGAGCTAAACATCGCCGACTCATCGGACACACTGGTGATTCCAGAGCTCATCGACACCAACTATGTGTATGACGAGCTGGACGAAGGCTGGTATAGCTGGTGGGTAAGGGCTTACGACGAAGCCGGCAACTGGAGCTCTTCAGGGGAATGGAGTTTTGCGATTGACACCACATCGCCCCTGATAGAATCAACCCATGTGTGGCACGATACGAGTTTCACTGGGCCTTTTGATGTCAGCGCATGGGTTTACGACCTGAACGGTTTGAGCGCAATCAGGCTGTTCTACGCATTTGGCCAGTCACCGCGCGAATTCGACAGCCTCGACATGGTGCCTGGTGCGCATCACAACTTCTACCACGCCCAGATACCCGAAGTTCAAGATTCCACGATGGTCAACTACTTCATTTATGCAGCGGACAACGCATGGGAGCCAAACGAAAGCTACGATCCCGAGGACACCATCTACCACTTCAGGGTGACTCCGGAAAATATCGAGGAAGACCAGTCCCTGCCGACCGAGTTTGACTTAAAGGTGATTCCGTTGCCGTTCACCGACAGAGTTAAACTTATTTTCGCATCTCCGTCAGCGACAACGATAAAGCTCTCAATTTATGGCTCAAGCGGCAGGATAGTGTATCAGAAAACCGCACGGGCAATGCCCGGCTTTAACGCATACGAGCTTAGACTGAACCTCCACAACGGGGTTTACTTTGCCAAAGTGAGAGCTGGAAGCGAAGAAATCATCAGGAAATTCGTCATTTTAAGGTAGTAAGCTTGAAGGCGGCAATTCGGTTTCACCGAATTGCCGCCAGGCTTTTCGCACATCAAAACACCATGAAAAACATGGACCACCCGCAATCAGGCCAATTCATGCGCTTCAACACCCCAATTCTGTGGATTTTACAGTTTCCCTGTCTTCAAGTTCTACGCCTCCAGTCAATCTCTACCGCATTCCCAACGAATTCAGAGTTTCACCGTTAAATTCAGGTTGCGCAGAAGGTGTTGGCTTCCAATAGAATTGGGAGAAGATGTCAAGGTAAATCCGTTTCGACATACCCATTCACTTAAACTCGATCTCATTCCGATACGATGATGCCCAATTCTGCTTTATATTCTAAGTCTGACAGTCCTTGCTGACTTTTCCTGAGGGGTGCGAAAATGGGATATACTATCGGAGATGTCGTTCGCATCATCGATGCAGTTCCTGAAGATGTTGATCTTTCGTCACAAATCAAGGCCATCGTGACGGATTCACGCAAAGTGACCGAAGGTGATCTGTTCGTTGCAATACCCGGTGAGAAATACGACGGACACGATTTCACCGGTGCCGCTTACATGAACGGCGCTGTTGCATGCGTGGTGAGACGCGGCTCAAACACCTCTGTGCCCCGCCTCGAGGTTGCAGACACAGTTGTTGCGCTCGGCATGATGGCTAAGCACAGGCTGTTGAACGAACTGGCAAACGCCACCCGAATAGCCATCACCGGATCCGTGGGCAAAACTACTACGAAAGAGCTGATTTACAGTCTGTTATCGGTCAGGTTCAGCGGCAGCCGAAGCCCCAAAAGTTTCAACAATGCGATCGGCGTGCCGTTGACAGTGTTTGAGGCTCCTGAGGACATCGATTTCATAGTCTTTGAGGTGGGCACAAATCACGCTGGCGAGATCGCGTATCTCGCATCTCGCGTGGTGCCCGATATAGCGGTGATAACACGCTCAGGCTATGGACACATAGGTTTTTTGGGCTCGACGGAAGCGATAGCTCATGAAAAAGCTGACCTGCTACGGGCGCTGAGGCCGGGCGGCGTCGCCGTCATCAACATTGACTCGATCCACCGCGACATTTTCATATCCTCTGTGCCGAAGGGGGTTAAAACCGTCACATATTCGATGCGCTCAGAGGATGCATCCGTCCACGCGCGTCATCTGCCGGATGAAGAAGGAAAGCTCGAAAACAGGCTTACGAAAACCAGACTTCAGGTTGACGGTGAGGCCTACACGGTGCCACTGCCTTACGCCATAGCCGAGAACGCAGTTGCGGCGATAGCCGTGGCAAAACTGTTTGGGCTGTCGCACGACGAAATTCAGGAAGGTTTTGACAGGTTTGAACATGTGCCCATGAGGATGGAGCTTACGGAGATACGAGGAGTTAAAATCGTAAACGATGCTTACAACGCAAATCCTGATTCTATGCTCGCACTTTTCCGCACATTCGATGTGATTCAGGATAATCGAAAAGCATGGTTCGTGCTCGGTGACATGCTGGAGCTCGGAGAGTTCTCCGAAGAATTGCACCGCATGGTCGGCAGAGAGTTCGCAAAGCATGGATTTAAAAACCTGTTAGCCGTGGGGAAAGAGGCCCGTTTCATAGCCGAGGAGGCCGTCATGAACGGCGTCAAAAATGTTTATTACTTCACGGAGCGGGAGGAAGTGGCGGAATTTCTCGAGAAGGTCCTGTCACGCGGCGACATAGTTGTGTTGAAAGCCTCGAGGGCAATGGAATTCGAAAAAATCGTGGAGGAGCTTAACGATGCTTTATCACATACTCTACCCGCTTAAGGATGTTTTCACAGGGTTCAACATCTTTCGATACATAACGATAAGGGCCTCATTTGCAGCCGTCTTTGCGTTCATAATAACCGTGTGGATCATACCTCGGCTCATCCGATGGAGCGAATCGCATTCGCTCAAGGAACGCATTTCGGAGGATGTCCCTGAACGGCACAGGGTTAAGGAGGGCACGCCGTCATCGGGCGGCATCGCATTCATAATAGGCGTCATCGTGTCCGTCCTGCTATTCGAAAGGCTGGATGTCTCTTTCACATGGATGGCTCTGTTCGTTACGGTTTATCTTGGCCTGATGGGATTTGCGGATGACAAAATTAAGCTGTTGGGGCAAAAGAAGAAAGGTATGTCTAAAAGGGACAAGATAATCTTTCAGTCCCTACTGACGCTGATCGTTTTCCTGTTCGTGCTCTGGAAGTATCCGGCTGACATGAAACTTTCAACTCAGTCGCTCATCTTCAAACATTTAGTGGTTGAGATGTGGATATTTTACCCAATTTTCCTGTTTTTCGTGCTCGTGGGAACGACAAACGCCGTGAACATAACCGACGGGCTTGATGGGCTTGCCGCTGGTGCCTCCCTGCCGGTGCTTGGCACATTCATAGCAGTGGCATACATCGAAGGACACGCTAAGTTCGCCGATTACCTCCATCTTCTACACATCCCCGGTATTGGCGAAATCGCTATCTTCGGCTCGGCTTTCCTCGGCGCACTCCTCGGATTCTTATGGTTCAACGCACACCCTGCGGAGATATTCATGGGTGATACCGGTTCTCAATCGCTCGGCGGGGCACTTGCGATAATGTCTATACTCACGAAACAGGAACTGCTGCTCGCGATAGCTGGGGGCCTGTTCGTCATCGAAATGACCTCCGTGATCATCCAGATCGTTTATTTCAGAAAAACCGGAGGCAAAAGATTTTTCTTGAAAGCGCCACTACATCACCACTTTGAGATGAAGGGATGGGCAGAACCCAAAATCGTCGTCAGGTTCTGGATCCTTTCCCTTATTTTCTCACTCATTGCCTTATCCACATTAAAGGTAAGGTAAAAAAAACAGGAGGGTAACACCATGACAAACCTGATATTGGCAATCGCAATATCATGGGTACATGTGTCCTTTGAAATTGAAGGGCACAACACACAAGCAGGCATGGTAATGCATTCTGCCAGAAATGCAATCTCAACCGTTAATTTTTATGTGGACACCTCCATGGTAATCAAAATCATGGACTTCAACATGATAATGGCAGATGGCAAAGACACGGTCAAGGAGAAAAATGGATTTCTGATAGACTTCTCAAAGGATTCTGTATATACCATGGATTTTATAGCCAACAGTAAAATGCAGTCTGAGCTCACGGATGAATGGGATTACCTCGCAATGACATCTGCTCAACCATCCATCTCAGCTGAATTAAAAGATTTTACTATGAAAATGAAGGATTCAACTCACGCCGAGATAAAGGCTGTCGTCTTGAGACATGACATAGGGGACATCGAGATAACGCTTGAAGGAGTTGCTGAATTAACCCCAATTACTGACAGCATGAAGAAACTTATGAACTATCACCCGGATTCGAGTTCTATTCCCCTTATCGACTACATGTCTATCCCCGTTACCACAGGGGAGGAAGTCTTTGGACGGGTTATGAAAGCCCTGAACAGGGACATCCTCGATAAGGGGTATTTTGTGATCACAATGAACCTCACGGGGACAGTTAAAGGGAAAAAAATGTTTACCATTGACATGGAAGTCACCAAGTTTGAACACATCCCGCACACAGCGGTGCTTCCTATAATCAAAAAGTTCAAGTAGGAAGGGGGTGGGGAGGAAGCACTGCCTACAGCTTGAATTTTTCACTTTCCATCTTACTATTTGGCACAAAACTACAACAAGGGAGGATAAAAATGGGCAATATAATATTGTTCCTCGCTATTTCATGGTTTCAAATGTCCTTCGCAATTGAAGGCAACAGGACATCGGCAGGTTCAGTGGATCAACCAAAACAGATAACTTTTGCCGATTTTTACATAGATTCCACCGGGCTCGTAAAGATCATGGATTTTTATACGATAGTCGGAAACGGGAAGGACACACTACACGAAAAAAGCGGTTTCTATGCAGATTTCCAGAATGATTCCCTATATGTAGTTGATTTTCTGACAGGTGTGAAAGAAAGTTACGATCTATCAGACAAATTAGATTACCTTGCGGATGTTGCAAGTGGTTCCCCTTTCGCGGTCGAATTCAAAGATTTTCAGATGGAACTCATGGACTCAAACCATGCACATCTTAGCATGGTAGTGATAAAACATGATCAGGGAGATATTAACATAAAATTAGACGCCAGTGTCGAGTTTAAATTACTGGATGATGAGCTGAAAAATTTGCTTGCTTACAATCCGGACTCTCTGTCGAGATCTATCCTTGATCTGATGGCGGTTCCGGTAACAACAGGTGAGGCCATCTTTGGCGAAATAATGAAAACGCTCAACAAAAACATGCTCGCTAAAGGAGCTTTTATAGTCTCTATGGAACTAAATGGATGGCTCGGAAACAAAAAGCTATTCAGTGATCGCATGTTAGACTCAAAAATCGAGGCTGTACCCGATACCGTAGCATCAAAAGTTATAAACACATTTATAGGTCATACTCGACCTTAAACTTATGAAAAACACCGGGAGGAGCAAGGATCATGAATTTCATTATAATGATGCATATCATATTGGCATCAACAATATACTATGATAGGGTTGCTGATATAAACTTCGTCCGCGATTCGATCAAAGCTCACATACACAAAATCAGCTACATAGATACCAATTTTGTAGCAACAAAACAGATTCTTGTCCTTTATGACATTGATACATTGAAAAATGGTCTTTTGTTCGATTTCAAAAGAGATTCAGTGTATTCCATAGATTACTCTTCGGGAGATGTGATGTCTGACAGCATAAACGATCTTTGGGAATACACAGCCATAGCGACCCTCGAAGGAGTTGATGGATATCATATTGTCCCGGGCACTGTGCAGTTCGGCGAGGCGGATTCGGCAGGGTGGCATTCTCTTAAGCTACTGATGACAAACAACACAGACACCGCATTGTTGGTGGGTAAAGTCAAAGGGCGATACTTGAAAACCTTGCCAGGTGGAGAATACGCTCATTTTAGACCGGCAGGTCATAAGGCCACAATTTTTATGTTCGCCAACATTCCAGTCGTCTCCAGCGAAATAGTAGCCAGAATTTTAAGGATCCCGTATATGGCATTGATTGGGAAAGGGTTCTTTCCGTTGAATTACGAATTAACGGCGATAATGGATGGAAAGGTTGTATTCACTTTATCATATCATACAATCAAAGCAGATGTGATACCATCATCCGAATTTGACGAAGAGGAATTCATAAAAGGCAATAAAAAGGCAGGAGGTAATGGATAAAGAATTTGCGCTCTGGCTTAAGGGGAAAAAGGCAGCTGTAATTGGAGCAGGCATTTCGGGCGTGTCAGCTGCGAAGGCGCTGGCTCGCATGGGTGCTATCGTTTTTCTGTCTGAAATCAATTACATCCCTGAGGAAGTTAAGAAAGAGTTGAGCAACCATAACATCCAGTTCGAGGAAGGAGCTAACAGCGACAAAGCTCTGGATGTTGATCTTATGGTGCTGAGTCCCGGCGTGCCGCCATACGCACCTATTGTCCTCAAAGCGCGCGAGAAAGGCATCAGGATTATAGGCGAGCTGGAGCTCGGTTACCGGTTGACTTCCGGTAAATACATTGCTGTGACAGGGACAAACGGGAAAACCACCGTCGTGAGCCTCATTTCGCACATCCTCGCTCGAATGGGCGCCATCCCGGTCGGTAATATCGGCAGACCGCTGTCACAGTTCGCCATGCAGGGTGGGCTATTCGTCATCGAGGTATCCAGTTTTCAGCTCCACACGATCGAGCAATTCAAGCCAAATATCGCAGTGATAACCAATATCTCCGAGGATCACATCGATTGGCATGGGGATTTCGAGAGTTACTGTGCCGCAAAGCTCAGAATCACCGAAAATCAGGAGTCGGACGATTTCTTGATACTCAACGGTGAGGACAACGGCTGCATGAACAGGGCTGCATACTCATCGAAGGCTCAGGTCAAATTTATCAGGCTGAACGCGGAAGCGGACGCTTTCACCCTGAACGATAGGTTGTATCTTATGACTGAAAGCGGCAAAATCATTGAAATC
>WGAI01000018.1 GCA_015489175.1 Caldifarciminota bacterium
CTATCCCTTATCATGTCGCTTAACAGTTTGGCGAGGTTGTTGAAATCGGTTGCTCTTTTCTTGCACGCCTCATCGCAATATTCAAATTCATGGTAGTCAGTGAGCCAGTGCAGAAATGTGGGGTTGCTCCAGCGGGTTACGGGATTTGCATCCTCATCGTATATCTTCACCGGCAGCATCGCCAGCGAAGATAATACATCCTGAGCGTCCTGTATGAGAGCCTTTTGCTTATCGGATAACTTCTCAGCCATAACTCTCAAGCCTCCTTAACGTAATTTGCGACAACAAACTACTTTACAAAACACTCATGATTATACGATACAGGTTGTTTCGGTGCAGCAGAGGCCTATTCCGTCTCGATGTTGTTCTGCCTCTTGGCCGCCTGAACAGTGTTGTAAAGCAGCATTGCGACGGTCATGGGGCCGACGCCGCCCGGCACCGGCGTGATCATCGATGCTACCTCTGACACGGATTCAAAATCCACATCGCCGACCAGAGAGCCGTCTTCAAGCCTGTTGATGCCTACATCGATTACCACTGCGCCGGGTTTCACCATGTCCGCAGTTATCATGCGCGGTCGGCCGGCAGCCACAACCAACACATCCGCCCTTTTGGTATGGAATGCGAGGTCTCTGGTTCTTGAATGGCAGGTTGTGACCGTGGCGTGGCGCTCAAGCAGCAGAAGCCACATCGGCTTCCCGACTATCACGCTTCGTCCAACGACAACAGCTTCCTTGCCCTTCAGCTCAACGCCGTATTCGTCCAGCAACCTCATGATGCCCAATGGAGTGCACGGTTTCACTATTGGGCTGCCGGATAGAAGTCGCCCAAGGTTGTAGGGGTGAAAACCATCGACATCCTTGGATGGATCAACGAGTTCCAGGAGGGATTTCTCATCTAAATGGTCAGGCAGTGGCAGCTGGACGAGGATGCCGTTCACTTTCTTATCCTCATTGAGCTGTTTTATCAGGTTCGCCACCTCATCGTAGCTCGCATCGGCAGGAAGTCTGTGCGTGTAGGTCTTTATGCCGACTTTGGCGCAGGCTTTCTCTTTGTTCCTGACATACACTTTTGAGGCGGGGTTGTCACCAACAAGCACCACAGCGAGAAACGGCTCGATGCCATGCTTTTTAAGGGCCTCAACTTCGGCCTTTACCTCTTCATGCACCTTTTTGGATACCGCTTTTCCATCTATGATTTGTGCTTTCATAGCCAAATTATAAAGTAACCGTCGCATCGGCAACCATGTTTCCCTAACTTGTGGTGAGACGACTATATCTATTTGTTTTTTGCCTCTCTATCTCCTAAAATCTTTGCCAAAAGTGAGGTGATGGACATGATCATCGATAAGGAAGAAATTGAGGCTCTGGTTGAGCGGCTTCTTGACCCCATTGTCAGGTCTCGAGGGATTACCCTCGTCGATGTTGAGCTCAGTGGACTTGGCGGGCGGAAAGTCCTTAAGGTGTTTATTGATAAGCCTGGAGGCGTTACAATAAGTGACTGTCAGAAGATATCCGGCGAGCTCTCTGTTGTGCTTGATGATGTGGATCCTATCCCCGGCTCCTATGATCTCGAAGTGTCCTCTCCGGGACTTGATAGGGTCCTTAAGAAGGAAAGAGAGCTAAGATGGGCCGTCGGTAAGAAGGTGAGAGTTATCACACTTAAAGGCGAAAGACGGGGCGTTTTGTCGAAAGTGACCGATGATCTGATCGAGATCGACAGGGCTGGAGATGTTCAGTCTTTCGCAAGGGATGAAATTTTGAAAATACAACTTGATGAAATTGGAGAGTGAGAAAAATGGGCAGTGAGATCGTTGAACTTATAAACTTGATAACAAGAAGGCGGCGTCTTGATAGGGATTTTGTGGTTAGAACCCTGCGAGATGCCATTCTCTCAACTGTGAAAAAGAAGAGGGGATTGGATTACCCGATAGAAGTTGAGATAGATCCTCGGAGGGGTGACCTGCACATATACATCCAGAAGGAGATTGTGAAAGAAGTTACTGACCCTGAGCGTCAAATCTCCATAGAGGAAGCCAGAAAAATAGACCCTGAAGGCGCAATTGAAGGCAGGAAGATATTGATTGAGGTGCCTCTGTCGAGTTTCGGCAGGAGTATGGTTTACAGGATTCAGAACATCTTCATGCAGCGCATTCGTGAGGAAGAACGGCAGCACATTTACAAGGACTTTCAGGAGCGCGTTGGCGATCTGATAACGGGCATGATCCAGAAGGTTGACAAGACGGGCGTTTATGTCGGGCTTGGACGCGCTGAGGCGCTTCTGCCTCCTGAAGAGCAGATCAAAGGCGAGAAATACAAGCAGGGTGGCAACATCAGGGCGTTGATACTCAAAGTTACCGAGCCAAGACGGGGACGCCCTCAGATTATACTCTCTCGCACGCATCCAGATTTCCTGAGGAAACTACTTGAGCATGAGATACCTGAAGTCGCTGAAGGCACTGTCGAGATACGCGCTGTCGAGCGCATACCCGGTAAGCGCGCTAAAGTTGCCGTAAGGTCGAAAGATCCGAGGATCGATGCCGTCGGGGCATGCATCGGGCTTAAGGGCATGCGGATTCAGCCGATCACAAAAGAGCTATTCGGCGAAAAGATAGATGTGGTGAGGTGGGATCCTGATTTGCTTCGTTTCGCCGTAAACGCCATGTCGCCGGCCCAAATCCTTACAGTCTATGAGGCAGACGATAAGCTTTATGTCGTGGTTCCGGACGAGCATGTTGCCGAGGCCAAAGGTAAAGAGGCACAGAATGTCATCCTTGCATCGAGACTTGTTGGGAAAGAGATCATGGTGCAGCCGCTTTCCGAGTATCAAGGTGCACCGGAGGTTGTCACGATACTCGATCTCGATCTGGATGATGAAACAATGGAGAAACTCAGAAGGGCTGGCCTTTATGTCTTCAAGGATGTGCCAACCCTGTCGGAGGTTATCTCCGCCGATATACCCGAAGAATTGGCCATGAAGATCCTCGCCAATATCGAGGAGAAACTTGAGGCCAAAAAGAAGGAGGTTCTATGAGTGACGGGAGAAGAAAAAAAGGGGGGCGCCCGCCCCAAAGAAAAGGGGGAAAGCCGCCCTTTAGAAACAAAAAAAAGAGACGCAAACCCAAAAGGGTTACCGATCTTGCAAACGAATTAGGATTGTCCACTAAAACTTTAATTTCTTTGCTCGCAGAGCTTGGTTATAAGGTTCGTTCGTCTGTCAGTCCCGTAAACAAAGAGATGGAAGAGGCCATACGGGAAAGGATCGAAAAAGAGAAAAAAGAGCATCAGAAAAGCCTTGAGAGGAAGAAAAAGATCTGGAGTGAGGGTAAAGAGAAATCCGACAGGCGCGCTCCAAGAAAGCGCCACAGAATAGATGAAAGCACTGTTGATAGGAAAATTAAAGAGACCCTTTCTAAAAGGACCACCAGGCGGAAACGGAGGAGGGTGCAGCAGGAGAGCGAGGTCATCGAAGAGGACAATGTGATTGTAGTGCCCGGCCCATTGCCGCTACGCCAGTTCGCCGACATCATCGGCATAAGTCCCACAGAGGTCATAACATTCCTTGCCAATCAGGGCGTCCCTGCCACCATTAACCAGACACTCGACGAAGACACGATGAGCATCATCGCAGCGGAATACGGATATGAACTTGAGGTCGAGGAAGAGACCGAGGAGGCGATGGAGGAACTGGAGGCTGTGTCCGAAGGCGATTTGAAGCCGAGACCGCCTGTGGTGACAGTGATGGGACATGTTGACCATGGGAAAACCACTTTGTTAGACTACCTGCGCAAATCCAACATAGCCAAGCGCGAAAGTGGTGGGATAACCCAGAGCATAGGCGCTTACAAAGTGGAATACGATGGCCACATCATAACTTTTATCGATACCCCTGGCCACGAGGCGTTCACGGCCTTGAGGGCGAGAGGAGCTCAGGTCACCGACATCGTCGTCCTTGTGGTCGCAGCTGACGATGGCGTGATGCCGCAGACTGTTGAGGCCATAAACCACGCGCGTGCCGCTGGTGTGCCTATCATCGTGGCAATCAATAAAATCGATAGGCCCAATGCCGATCCGCAGAAGGTGATGACACAGCTTACCGAGCACGGGCTTGTGCCTGAGGAGTGGGGCGGTAACACGATAGTAGTCCATATCTCCGCTCTGGAAGGCACCAACATCGATGACCTGCTCACGGCCATCGTAGTTAAGGCCGAGGAGCTCGATCTCAAGGCACCTTACGATGGGCCGGCAAGGGCGGTTGTCCTTGAGTCCAAACTCGATAGTGGGCGCGGCCCTATGGGCGCGGTGATCGTCAAACAGGGCACACTCAAGGTCGGTGACCACTTCGTCGCTGGCGTAACTTACGGAAAAGTTCGCGCACTCTACGATGAGTTCGATCAGAGGATCAAAGAGGTGACCCCCGGTCTGCCGGCGCTCATTCAGGGATTTGAAGAGGTGCCTCAGGCGGGAAGCATATTGAGGGTTGTCGAATCCGATCGAAAGGCGCGTGAGCTTGCGGAAGCAAACAGAGAGAAGCTTAAAGGACGCTCCGTCTCCAAATCGGTCGAGGATAGGGTTAAGGAGATCATGGAGGAGATCGAGCGAGGTGAGAGAAAACAGCTGCTCGTTATCATCAAGGGTGACACTCAAGGCTCGGTGCAGGCCATTCACGATGCGCTTTCCCGAATGAAATACCAGAAAGTCAAAGTTGAAGTGCTCCATTACGGCGTCGGAAAGGTGTCCGAATCCGATGTCCTCCTCGCTGACACGGCAGACGCCATTATCGTGGCGTTTAACACGGGTGTGGATGCCCGTGCAAGGGCTGCTGCAAAGTCGAGAGGTATCCTTATCAAGCAATACAAGGTCATCTATGACCTTCTTAACGACATCAAGGACATCCTCAAAGGCCTCCTTGAGCCTCAGAAGGAGGAGGTTGTCATCGGACAGGCTGAGGTGAGGCAGACATTCAAAATCTCGAAGGGTGGAACTGTCGCTGGATGCTATGTCCTGAACGGCGTGATAGAGAGAAACGCCTTCGTTAAAGTCAGACGGGATGGCGAGGTGATCTTTGACGGCAAAATCGAGTCGCTGAAACGATTTAAAGATGATGTGAAAGAAGTTCAGGCTGGATACGAATGCGGGCTAAAAATCGAGGGATTTGACAAGATCAAGCCGGGTGACATCATCGAGGCATACAAAATCGTTGAGAAGGAACCAACCCTTGAGCCAGCTTGAGCTATGCCGATAGGTGTGCTTGAAATAGACATTTACATACCGCATTCAAGTTCATTGAAAGAGAAGAGGTTTGTCCTGCGCAGCATCAAAGACAGGGTAAAAAAGTTCAATGTCTCTGTTGCCGAAGTTGATGCGCAGGACCTGTGGCAGAGGTCGAAGCTGATGGTCGCCGTTGTTTCGAGCGACAGCGGCATCGCAAATTCTATATTGTCAAAAGTTATGAACACGATCGAGCAGGAAAAGAGAATCCATGTGCTCGACTATACACTGAGGTTCTTCTGATGGTTGAAAAAAAGGTCAAGATAGTCAACAGATTGGGTATCCATGCCAGACCTGCGACGCTGTTCACAAAAACGGCCAGCGATTTCGATTCCGAGATAGAGGTCGAGAAGGACGGCATGGTTGTTGATGGCAAATCCATACTCGGATTGCTTATGCTGGTTGCTGGCAAAGGTAGTGAGATCATCATACGAGCAGATGGCCCTGACGAAGAGGAAGCTTTGGAGGCACTTGTAAAACTGGTGGAAGACGGCTTTGGTGAAGACAAAGACCCATAAAGAGAGCTTTTTCAAAGGGATTGGCGTCTCGCCGGGCATATTTATCGGCCGGGCCACGCTGGTCGCAAGGAGAAATCTCAGAATCTCCGCACGACGGCTTAAATCTGAAGAGGCGGTTGAGAAGGAGATCGATAAATTCCTGAAAGCACGCGATGCCTTTGTCAGAGAACTTGAGGAGGTCATACCGACATCGCCGGAGATGGTCCAAAAGGTTGTCGATACCCAGATCACCATCTTGAGAGATCCCAAACTTGAGCAGGATGTCATTCGGATAATCAGAGAGGAGAAGCGGCCAGCTGAATATGCCATAAACAAAAAACTTACAGAATTGGCCGAAAACATCGAACGCAGCGAATGGGACTACCTCCGTGAGCGCGCTTCGGACATCCGTGAGATAGCGCGCGATTTGATTCAGAGGATTCAGAGCTCCGAACACCCGCAGGGCCACAAGGTTACCCTCAGGAACAGGGCCATCATAGCTTACGACCTATCGGTTCAAGAGACTTTGAGGGCAATCAAGGGTAGTGCCAAGGCATTCGCTTTTGCCTACGGCGGCAGGACGACGCACGCAGGCATCATCATCCACAACTACCACCTGCCGGCTGTTTTTGCGTTGGGAGATGGGTTTATAGCATCTGTCAATGATGGTGACAGGATCATTGTCGATGGTTATTCCGGCGTAGTGATACTTCACCCCAAGAAGGCCACCCTTTTGCGGTATCAGAATTTGCGTGATCGGTATCAATTGCATGAAAAGAAACTGCTTGAGCTCAAAGACAACCCTGCCATGACAAAGGATCAGGTTAGGATAACCCTTCTCGCAAACATAGATGTTCCTGACGAGCTTGACCTCGTGAAAAAGTTTGGAGCTCAGGGGATTGGCCTGTTCAGAACCGAATACCTCTTTGAAAATTACAAGCTTGACGAGGCAATTCAGACGAGGATTTATCGCAAAGTGGCTCGCACGGTCTATCCCGGCCCGTTCGTCATCAGGCTTTTTGATCTCGGTGCGGACAAGGTCTTCGGTTTGCCTATGCAAAATCCCGGGCTCGGCATGCGCGGGATACGCGTTCTTTTGAAAGACGAGGAACTTCTCAGGACTCAGATCAGGGCGATAATTAAAGCCAATGTCATGGGCAATGTTAAGCTCATGATCCCGATGGTCAGCGTCGTTGAGGAGATCGAGAAAGTAAAGGAAATTCTGAAGCAGGAGTATCGTAAGCTTAAATCCAACCCGGTTTACAGGAGGGTGCAACTCCCTGAACTTGGCATAATGGTTGAAACACCATCGGCCGCCGTTATGAGTGACATGATGGCTGAACATGTCCAGTTTTTCAGCATAGGGACCAACGACCTTACTCAATACATGCTTGCCGTTGCGCGTGGCAACGCTGAACTGGCCTATATGTATGACCATTTGCATCCCGCGGTTATCAGGACCATTAAACTGATAAGCGAGAACGCACACAAGAAAAATATCTGGGTGGGTGTGTGCGGAGAGCTCGCTTCCGATCCTCTCGGAATCCCTCTTCTTGTGGGCATGCATGTTGATGAGCTTTCCGTTGCACCGGGAACATTGTTGAGCACAAAGCACATAGTTAACAGCATATCGTTTTCCAGAGCCAGTGAGTTAGTTGAGGATGTCCTTAAAATGTCTTCCGGTCAGGATGTTAGAAATGCCGTCAGGCAATTCCTGAGAGAGTTTATCGGCGATGAAATTCCGGGAGGCATAGAGCATGAAGCTTAAAGGCGACATGTTGCGGGCGGTTATCTACATAAACATAGTGTTCTACCTTTCACTTTTCGTGATTTTTGGCTTAAAGTTGCCAATGAGCAACAAATTGGGGTTGTGGGCTGTTTTTAATGTGTATGATGTCATAGCGTATTGGATCGTCGGCATTGTGGTTTTTGCCGTCGCCATGCTGTCAAATCCACCGATAAAACACAGGAAAGCGTGGGAGCTCATCGGCACAGGCTTACTCCTCTATGGTCTGGGGGATCTCTTGTGGGACATTATGGATATGCTTTATGTGCCAAGTGAAGTGCTTAACATCGTGCAGGATGCAATTTACATATTGGCTGTAACTTTCTGGACATATGGGATTATGCAGCTGTTTCTGGGGATCTTTGAAGATAGAATTATGCAGCGAATTCCATCGAAATATAGTTTGATTTCTGGCTTTGTCACTATCTTACTTTTTCTTGGGGCCACGATGGCGGTGTATGGGACTAACAATTATTCCGTTAGCGTTTTGGTAATCAATGAAGTGTATGTGTTACTTGATTTTGTCTTTTTCTATCTCTCGCTTAAGGGGATGCTCTGGGCCAGTTATCTTGGCATCAAACCGCTGAAACGTATGTGGAGCTACATGTTTACAGCGGCTTTCATGCTCGCGCTTCTGGATACACTGTTTGCGGTTATGACTGATTTCTTTTCCACTTATTCTATGGTGCTTGCCTATCTATGGATTTTCCCTATGTTTATGATAGGCCTTGCATCTGCCGAATACATCAACTACCTCAAATTTGCCCCATCAGAGATATTTGTATCTAAATGACTACTCGCCGATAGCTTTTATTAGCAACCTCTTTGGCCTCTGACCGTCAAATTCTGTATAGAACACCTGCTGCCACGGGCCGAGATCCAGTCTGCCGTTGGTTATAGGCAGTATGACCTGATGGTGGACGAGAATGGATTTCAGATGGGCATCGCCATTAGTTTCGCCTGTCAGATGGTGTTTGTAGTCGGCTCGATAAGGGGCTAATTTCTCCACCCACTCCCAGAAATCGCTGTGAAAGCCGGGCTCATCGTCGTTCACTATCACACCTGCTGTAATGTGCATAGCTGAGACGAGGACAAAACCTTCCTTAATTCCGCTTTTCCGGACAACCTCTTCAACTTTGTCGGTAATTCGAATGAGATCCCTCTTTTTCTTTGTGTTAAAGACTATGTATTCCGTGTGTGATTTCATGGTTCCCTCCTTTCTGATTATGCGTTTAATTATAAGACTTTTAGGGGCAGGTTCATTGAACCGATTGCAGGTCAATTAGATGTGCGTTTGAGATTTGTGGGAGTTCTCCTAACTCTCATGGCCTGAATAGACAGCTTGTAGGAGTGTCATAAGAAACGAACAGGTCACCCTGGTGTGGCAGGGATTGGCGTTTCGCCGTCGAAAATGAAACCGATCCTGTGCACAGACATGCCGTTGAGGTCCTTCAACCATTCGGACAGCTTTTTACCGCCGTGCCTGACCTCTATTTTGACTTTTTTGCCGTCGGAAGTCGTTACGATGTAGATGGATCCGACAATTGAATTCCATTTAAACGGTGAATTCAGCAGTAAAACTCCTTTAACCTCCATGCCTTCGGGCATCTCAGGGGCAATTTTGTCCTTGATCTTCTCAGGGTCGTAAAATTTCACTGTTTCAAAGCCGAATAGCTCGGATTCGCCTGTGGCTCCCAGCATGAGGGAGGGGCCAGCGCTGACTTTTGGCCTTTTGACAAACCCTTCGCTCAGCCGCAGCTCTATCCCTGAGCGCCTTAACCCGTGAATTATCAGCCTCATCAGGTCATTGTGTCCGATGAAGGATGCCGGTGGTGAAAGTGAATAAACCATCAAATACCTGTATCTTTCGTTGGGTTGAGATACTGGTTTTAGAACAGAACTGTCAATCTGGTTGGGGTAGAGAGGCTTCAGCCCCGTCAGGCATAGCGGATACTTTTCCCTATACCACGGGCCACATCCCTGACAGCGGGACTTCATGCAGTCGTCGGTGTATTTCGAGCCCAGTGCCCGCCTGTATTCCCGTTTCAGGTAGGGTTTGAATATGCCGGTGTCGATGAAGTCCCATGGGAGAGGCTCGTCCAGCGAGCGCGCCTTGAGGTAATCCCTCCAGTCTATGCCTGTTTTCTCGAAAGCCCTTTCCCAGATGGAAAAGTCGAATGTCTCGGTTCTATCATCGAATTTTGCGCCCATGCGATACGCTTCAAGGAGCACATCGTGCAATTTTTCGTCGCCGCGCGCAAAAATGCCCTCAAGTACGCTCTGATACGGATTGTGAAAGGAAATTCTGAGCCATCGGTAGCGTCGGAGGGATTTTCTGATGCGTTTCAGCCGTTCAAAAACCACATCTGGTGGAAACTGTTCCGACCACTGCAAAGGTGTGTGCGGTCGCGGGACAAAGGGGCCGAAAGATGCCCTTATTCGAATCCTTTTGGCCGCTTTTGCGACTTCCTCCAAAAACCTTATATTTTCTTCCACATCCTCCTCGGTCTCACCGGGCAGACCGATCATGAAATACAGTTTTACGCCCGGCCACCGCTTTTTCTGGGCGAGCTCGATCGAGCTGAAGATCTCCTCAAGAGGCACATTTTTGTTTATAGTGCCCCTCAGTTTCGGGGATGCTGTCTCAGGAGCGAGTGTGATGCCGAACCGGGACAGGTCGGAGAGAAGGTCGAGCAATTGTGGCTGAAGCGCGTTCACGGGCAAAGACGGCAGCGAGAGGTTGACATGCGGCAGCGCTTTTTTCAGCCTCACGATCAGTTCGATCAGGTCAGGGTAATCCGACACGGTGAAGGCGAGGAGGCCGATCTCGTCGTAGCCTGTTGCTTTTATGCCTTCCTTGGCGATGCTGACTATCTCATCGACTGGCCGGACCCTCAGCGGGCGATAAGTCATTCCTCCCTCACAGAAACGGCAGCCGCGCGTGCAGCCCCTCATGATCTCGATGGTGTATCTGTCATGGATTATCGAAACATTCGGCACCAGCTGCTTCACGGGGAAAAATTTCCTTTCCAGCATGGCTATCCTACGCCTAACCGTGCCACTCGTGTGAGATGGGACATAAACCCCCTCGATGTGGGATAGCTCTTTCAGAACTTCGTAGCGCGACAATTCGCCGTTTTTCCATGCGAGGACCGGCTCAATCAGCTCTGTCGAAACTTCCTCCCCTTCGCCGATGACAAAGAAGTCGATAATTTTTTTGAGGGGCTCGGGATTGAAAGCAGTGGGCCCCCCGAGCATGATCAACGGATGTCTTTCATCCCTGTCGCCAGATTCCACTGGAATGCCAGATAAGTCGAGTGTTAGCAGGATGTTCGTGTAGTTCAGCTCTGTGTGCATGGAAAAGCCTATTATGTCCATCTCGTTCAAAGGGGTGTATGTCTCAAGCGTGAAAAGCGGGATATTTCGGGATTTCATGAGTTTTAAGGCATCCAGCCACGGGAGGTATGCCCGTTCTGCGTAAGCGCGCGGATGGGAGTTTAAAACATGATAGATTATCGAGAGACCCAGATTTGACATGCCGAGCTCATAAAGTTCCGGGTAAACGAGTGCAATACGGACGAGGTTGTCAGAATCTTTCACAACCATGTTCAGCTCGCCGCCGATATACCTGCCCGGCCGCTCAACTTTCAAAAGATCATTGCCGAACGGATGGCGAAACCTGTTGTTTTCCAATCCCATCTGAATGCCTCCTCAAGGAGCGCAAATTCTAATGGCATTCAACCAGATGGGCAATAGAAAAATCTCTCCATTTCGCTTGTTGTCGGATTTGCGTTTCCATTAAACTTTTACAAAACCTCTGGAGGTTTCAAATGTCTCTTCTGGAAACAGGCGTGCCTGATAGGTCGATGATTTCATCTGTTACGCCACCTTTTGATCGAAAGAAGCCGGTGGCTGTGCTTGAGTGCTTTCAAGAGATTCCGTGTAACCCGTGTGTTGGGGCCTGCCCCACTGGCGCCATCACCATGGAGAACATATCGGCGTTGCCCAAACTGGATCCCGACAAGTGCATAGGTTGCGCCAAGTGTGTGATTGCCTGTCCGGGGCTTGCCATTTTCATGGTCCTGCCGTCTAAAGGGCTTGTGTGGGTGCCTCACGAGTTCTCACCTGTTCCGAAGCGGGGTGATACTGTGCTCGCCCTCGACCGCGAAGGCAATGTGCTGACAGAAGCCAGAGTCAGGGCTGTTATGAACGCTCATAGGAAAGAGGCAACCACTGTCGTGTGTGTGGAAGTCCCACAGGACCTTGTGATGGAGGTCAGGGCAATACGCATGGAGGTGTGAAATGGCGGAAAGAAAAAAACACCCGGTGATTATTTGCAGATGCAACGATGTAACGGAAGAGGACATCGTAAATGCCATCAAGATGGGCTTTACGGACCCTGAGGAGATAAAAAGGTTGCTTCGCGTTGGTATGGGGCCATGTCAAGGTAGGACATGTATCCCGTTGATGCTTCGCATAGTGGCGCGTGAGACTGGCAAGCCGATCTCCGAGTTGAAGCCTCCAACTGCTCGCCCGCCACTCATACCTGTGCCTGTGAAAGTCGCCAAAGTTGGAGGCAACCCTTTATCCGAGTGATATGAGGCGCACAATCATAGGCATAGCAGGCGGCACAGGCTCCGGTAAGACTACGATTGCCGCCCGTATATCCTCAGTCCTTGGCAGCGATAGAATAGTTGTTATCCCTCAGGACATGTATTATCGGGACCAAAGTCACCTGCCACTTGAGGTCAGGGCAAAGGTCAACTACGATCACCCATCCGCGTTCGACACCGAGCTTTTGCTTTCCCATTTGAAAATGTTGAAGGCCGGGTATCCCATAGAGCGTCCGACCTACGATTTCGTGGTCCATGCGAGAAGCAAGGAGACTGTTCGGATCGAGCCCCGCGATGTCATAATCGTCGAAGGTATCCTTGTCCTGTATTATCCTGAGCTAAGAGAACTTATGGACATAAAAATCTATGTTGACACACCCGATGACATCAGGTTTATCAGGAGGCTTAAGCGAGACACCGCAGAGCGCGGTAGGACGATAGAGTCTGTTATCGAGCAATACATATCCACGGTCAGGCCCATGCACATGGAATTTGTCGAGCCGAGCAAACAGTTTGCCGATGTGATAATCCCTGAAGGCGGATACAACGACATCGCCATCGAAATGGTGGTCTCCACCGTCCTTCGACGGCTTTCTGCCTGATGCGTTACAGGTCAGTTTTCTCATTTGCGCTTGCTACATTTTTCAGCCGCATTGCCGGTTTCATACGGGAAGGCGTTGTGGCATATCTTTTAGGTGCCTCAGGTATCGCTGACGCATTTTATGCCGCCTTAAGGGTGCCTGCATTGCTTCGCGACCTGCTTGCAGAGAACGCCGTTCAGAATGCCTTTATCCCCTCAATGGTCGAGGCACGAGAGAAAGGCGATAGGCCCGATGTCTTTCTCGGAACGACGCTGTTTTTGTGGCTCTCGGTTGCGTTCACCGTTTCCCTTCTCGGCGTTATAGCCGCTCCACTGGTGGTCAAAATCATAGCCTACGGGTTCACCGAACAGCCTCAAAAATACCTCCTTGCGGTCAAACTGGTCAAAATAACCTCGTTTTACCTGCTTCTTGTGACAATGTCGGCTCTTGCGAGTGGGCTTCTCAACACGATAAAGAGCTTCTTCGTGCCGGCGGTCTCTCCTGTGCTTTTCAACGCCGGGATAATCATCTGCGGGCTCCTGTCCACCAGATTGACAAATCAACCTGCTGGATTTGCGATTGCAATGGCGATTGGCGTGATAGTGGGAGGCCTCCTGCAGGTGGTTTTTCTGCTGCCTTTTCTGAAAAAGGCGTCATTTCCGATCTCGTTCAAGTTAGATCTGTATCACAGGTCGCTCAAAAAGTTGAGTAAATTGCTCCTTCCCGTTGCGTTTAGCACCGGATTTTCCCGTCTGACGCTGTTCGTCAACACATTCGTGGCCAGCTTCTTGCAGAACGGCTCGATAGCCCTGTTGAACTATGCATTTAGAATAATGAATCTGCCGCTTGGACTTTTCGGCGTAGGCATATCCACTGTTGCCCTGCCTGAGCTTTCGGAATACGCTGCCCATGAAGCCGATCCGTCGGACATCATCGCTCGCAGCTTCAACCTCGTGTTCTTGCTCGCCCTGCCTGCTACGATTTTTATGATGTTAGATGCCGATTCCATCATCTCATTCCTTTTCGAGAGGGGCTCGTTCAGCCGCATGAACACCTATATGTCCGCAATGCCGCTCGTCTTGTATTCCCTGCTCGTTGTGCCAGCTTCCCTCTCAAAGGTTTTGCTGGCCGTTTACTTTTCTCATGGCAGTGTCAGGCGGCCCAATGTGGCTTTTGGGGTGGGGGCGGCGACCAATATCCTGCTGGCTATCACTCTACCGTTCAAAATGGGTTATTCCGGGCTTGCACTTGCCACAGGATTGAGTTCATGGGTTCAACTTTTGCTGCTGTGGCACGGTGGAGGTCGCTTCTTCCAGTTCCGCAGGGGGCACATATCGGTTTTCTGGAGGTTGCTGATGGTTAATGTGTTATCCGCCACCGCGATGCTTGGCTCAATGGCGTATCCTATGTTTACGATTAAGTTTAGGTGGATTCAGGATCTTGTGGTTTTCGGAGTGATCTATATCGTTTTGAATTTGGTCTTTGTCCCGGAATTGAGGCGTCAGGTCATTGTGATGGTCAGAAAATAAAAAATGGGCCGTGCAGGATTCGAACCTGCGACCCCCTGATTAAAAATCAGGTGCTCTGCCACCTGAGCTAACGGCCCTTCAAAAGCGGCTCAATTATAATTTTTGAGCTTGACACAGTCAACCCGTGTGTGTTACCTTTAAAGCCTTCTCTTCCAAAAAAGAAGGAGGCGATAATATGGCTCACAAGAAGGGAATGGGAAGCACCAGAAACGGAAGAGATTCCATTTCTAAAAGATTAGGTGTTAAGAGATATGCGGGTCAGGTCGTGAAGCCTGGTCAGATACTTGTGCGGCAAAGAGGCACAAAGTTTCACCCCGGATACAATGTGAAAAGAGGTGGAGATGACACCCTTTTCGCCGTGGCAGAAGGTGTCGTCAGGTTCGAGCACAGGAAAAACAGAACCTATGTGTCCGTGTATCCACTTGAGCAGTAAACTTTGAAAAAACACCTCCGTAACATCCCCATCATAATTCTTGCAACTCTTTTTTTGAGGGGATGTTACAATCCTTTTCACCCCCTCATGCATGAGGGGGATTTTATTAAACCCGTTGAGCCTGAACTTGTTATCGATAACCTCGTAATGGCTTTCAATTCCAGAGACATCCTTGGATACATCAACTGCCTTGATCCAGACTCGTTCCGTTTCTTTTTCGATTCGGCCGAGGACTCCATCGAGGAGATTTTGAGGCAGAACCTCGGCCTCGATAGCCTTTACTGGGGTATAGAAGAGGAACGCATTTCAACGGAAGCCCTGTTCAATTCAGCCGATTACCTTTACCTCGAAATGATTTACATTGGTGGATTCAGGCCTTCGGAGGACAGAGCCGCGTTGTATTACGATTACCATCTTGAGATTGTGCCATCACCCGAACAAAAGCCCATAGAAGGCAGAGGATACTTTATCCTTAAGAAGCACAGCAACGGATTGTGGTATATACTTGAATGGCATGATTTTGCATATAGTTAAAAAAGGAGTTAGAAAGCATGTTGAAAGGTAAGGTTGTGGTCATCGACCCGGGACATGGTGGTGACGCCACAGGCGCTATTGGGCCGACCGGGCTTAAAGAGAAGGATGTCAACCTTTCGGTTGCGCTCATGCTTGCGGAGATGCTCAAAGCCGCTGGCGCTTCCGTCTATCTCACAAGAGATGGCGATTACGACATTCCTCTTGCTGATAGAGTTAAATTCTCCCTTGAGAAAAAAGCCGACGCTTTCGTGTCCATTCACCACAACGCCAACGCAAGAAGGGACTCTTCAGTGGATAGAACGGAGATCTACTGCGTTTTTGAGCCCGATTCCCCGTCCTTCGACCTTGGCTACCTGCTGTTTTATTCTTTCAGGAAATATCTTGGCCTTCCGACAGTGCCGCCGCTTCCCGCGCGATACAGGGTTCTGAAGGGTAATGTGCCTGTTTCCGTTCTGGGAGAGGCCTCTTACATTACCAATCCAGCGGAGGAAAAGAAGCTTGCGACCGAAGAATACCGTCGTAAAGAGGCGCTCGCATATTACGAAGCGTTGAAGATGTATTTCGATCGCGGCGTGCCGATGATCAAGAACCTTGATGTGAATGTCAGTAAGGGATTGGTAACCGCTGAGATAGTGGACGAGGATGGCATGGGCATCGATGCGAGCTCGATATCACTTCTGCTCGACGGGAAACCGCTGGAGTTCGAGTTCGCTGAGGGCAGATGGCTGGCAGCTGAGTTGCCTGAGCTTCTTCCAAACGGTGAGCATGTTGTTGAGTTGAAGGCAAGGAATCTCAACGGAAATGTGACGCCACCATCGAGATACACCTTCAAGATCAAGAGGAGGGCAGAATCCTTTGCGGTTACCCCTTACCCTGAGAATTCGAGGAACCCGTTGATGGTGACCATCCGCCTTGTCGATTCCTACGGCATGCCCATAGCCGAAGGCGAACGGGTCATCATGAGCGTTCCGTCCGGCAAAATACTGGCCATTCAGCCGCACGCCGATGCTGATGGATGTGTGAGGGCAGTTATCAGGTTTGAAGAAGCAGGCGGGAATGTAGAGATCAAGGTTCGCGACTTCGAGGGTGTCGGCATGGTCAAGGCTGTAAGGCGGAAAAGCAGTCCGTATCTTTTCGGAAAGTTAGTTGACATCAACGAAAGACCTATCGAAGGCGCCACAGTTAAGGTCAAAAACAGGCATTACACGACAGTGCTTGGCGGATATTTCCTGATACCGCTTCCCATCGATGGGCCGTGGACACTGGAGTTCAAAAAGAGAGGGTTTTACCCCACATCCGTGGAAGTTACCGAGGATGAGTTAGATGATGAGCAGCGGGTTGTCATAACCCCGATGTTCGGCGGCGTGCTTCTTGGCAGGAAGATAATCGTCGATCCGGCGATAGGCGGTAGGGTGAAGGGCAGGGAGTATCTGCCCGGTCTGACATCTTCAAGGGCGAACCTGTTTGTTGCGAAAATGTTGTATGAGATGCTTTTCGCTGCGGGGGCCGATGTGGTGCTCACAAGGTCAGACGAAGAGACCACTGTCGAGGAAGTTGAGCGTGTCAAACAGATCATAGATGAAGGTGGCGACCTCCTCGTGTCCATCGATCACCGTGATAGCGACAGATACATGGAGCCCGGCACGCACTTTTACTATAGGGATACGGAAAGCATGGAGTTCTCGAAGAGGATATCGAGGCTTATGGGCAAGCTGTTAGATGTCGAAGTCGATGCGCGGGAATGGTCATCCTACCTGATTATCCATCCTCCGATGACGCGTTCGCTCGTCGTGTTCCCTGAGCTTTCCACATCCCGTATGGATGACTTTGTGAAACGTGCCTATGTGCTGCTTCTTTCGATCGTGGAGCATTTGGGGTTCAGACCTGTCAAATACAGCGGTCTACTTCTTAACGAGAAGCGCGATCCAATCCCTGATGCGATGGTTATTTCCGAGGAACAGATAGCAACCTATACCGATGAGCGCGGACGCTTCGCATTTCTGCATCTCAGACCTGAGCCACAGATATTGAAAATCATAACTGGCGGCAAATCCTTTGAGGTTGAGATAGATCCTGTCAAGGGTAAACCAGAGGAGGTTATACTATGATCTTCAATCCCGCTGTAGTCAGTAAGGACAGGATTGAGGCCATTGTGGAGTTGCTGGACATCGCTTTTGAACACACGCCGGCCGAATATTTTAGGCGCAAACTCGTGGAAAACGACACTACGACTATAGCCATATCCGACGATGACATGCCTGTGGCGACCGTGACTATGTATGACCGTGAGGTGTGGTATCACGGGCGAAAACTCAGGATGTGCGGCATCGGTGATGTGGCGACTCACCCCGAATACAGAGGCAAAGGGCTTGCCTCAAAACTGATGCGTCATGCAGTGGAAATAATGAAAAAGGAAGGTTATGACCTCTCCATCCTCTTTACCGACATAAACTCGTATTACGAAAAATTCGGCTACTCGACCGTTGTTAGGCAGGTGTCCCGCATAGAGATACCCGAACCACAAATTTCGGAAAGCAGAATCTTGCATCTCAAAAACATCGATGAGGCGACCTCACATGTCGAGGAGATGTTGGCCCTGTATGAGCCGATGGCCTCGAAATACGACTATTCGATAGTCCGCACCAAAGCCTATTTCCTGAGGACATTGAAGTGGTTTTACGACGATGGCGGCAGGGGCATTGTTGTCTTTGATGGAGATGGCAAACTGCTGGCATACGGTTTTTATCGTATGGTCTCTGAGAATAAGGCGGTTTTCTACGATGCTGGCGGAGACATGAATGCCCTCATCCACTCGATTGACTTTGCAACTGAAGCCAATTTTCCAATCCCGCACGATGACATCGATGTTGAGGGCGACCTCGTCCATCCGCTTGAGGACAATGGCATGATGGTTTTGTGGATAAAGGAGGGCAGAGGGACGGACGAAAAGCCGTTTTTCTCATGGATTGACAGCTTTTGATGGATAAAATTCGGCTGTTCGGTTGAATTTTTGTGTCATCTGCCTGTCTTGTCTGTTGCTGTGAGGGATAGATGTTTTGCTTCTCTAATCGAGCAGGGACTGAATTGACTGATAGAACTTACCTGCCACATAAGTGTGGGGGTTTCCAGATCTTTCCGGCCTTTTGACGAGCTGTTGATTATAAACCTATGCTAAGTCCTCCATAGATGGAGTGTATTTCCTGCCTGTTGTGCCCTCAAATCGTTTGACAGGAGCGCAAATTTGTATGACCATAATATCCCTCTCACTTTTAATTTTGTTTCATGCGGTATCTTGGCGATTTGGATAACCCCTAAAAACATACATGGAGGTGGAGGAATGGCCCTTATCCACTTGTTGGCAGTAAGCATCACCTTATTTGTCAACCCAATGGGTGTCACGGTGAAAGGTGACACAATCTTTCTCGTTGAGGCAGGCCAGTTTGGAGCTCCTGATGGCAGAGTCCTGTGGTCGAAAGATGGTATAGAGTGGAAGGTCTATGCCGCCGGCCTGTTCGACCCCAAATCTATTGCGGTCTATAACGATAGCGCTCTCGTTGTGGTGGACAAAAACGGAGTGTGGCTGGTCGCTAACAAGAAAGCCCTTCCCTTCGTTTCGACATCCGATTTCCCGGTTTCAACCAATTTCATACGGGACATTGCTGTTGGCCCTGATGGTAAGATATACATACCTGACCTCAGATCAGGCAAAATATTTGCTGTGAACCCGGACAGAACAGTTGACTCCGTGTTTGCTGTCCCCAAAGTGTCGTGCATCGCAGTTTCGAGCGACACCACGATTTACTTTGCCACTTATTCAAATCCGGGCATGGTTTTCAAATTGAAAGACGGCAAGGCGTCAATTCTGGTTCAGGATCACGAGTTGGATAAGGCCAGCAGCATGGTGGTGGATGAGAAAGGAAACGCCCTGTTCGTCGCAAGCCGCACCACCGGCAAGATAGCCAGAATTGACCTCTTCGTTGACAAAGCGCAGCTCATAGATACAGTCAATTTCCCCGGCGATATGACCATATCCCCTGACGGGAAATTCCTTGTCATACCGTTGACAAGGAGCGGAGCAATTAAGAAAATACCGATACGCTAAAAACCTGTCAGGGGGTGAAATAATATGATGGTCAACATTTTATTGGTGGTCTCCCTCGCGCTTTTGCATCCAGAAAGTGCATTTGAGCTCAACGGAAAGCTTTATGTCTCGGATATAGGCAAGTTCGGCGTCAAAGATGGCAAAATTCTGGTGAGAAAAGCGGGCTCATGGAGCGAAATAGCTCACGGTATGCTCGATCCCAAAGGGCTGGCTGCCATAGATGACTCAACTTTGATAGTCACGGATGTGAAGCGGGTCAGGAAGGTTAGGCTGAGAGGACGGGTCGAGGATGTGTTCCCTTACGAGGCCTTTCCGAAAGATGACAGGCCTCAGTTTTTGAACGATATCACCATAGGCCCCGACGGATATGCCTACTTCTCGGACACGAAAACGAACACCGTCTATAAAGGCAACCTCCGCACCGGCTCCGTGGAGAAGCTGTTTTCGGTTACTTCTCCGAACGGCCTTGCATTCGGCGAGGATTCCGTCCTGTATGTCGTGACATTTGAGAAGCCAGGCAAAGTTTACGCTTTCAAAGGCGGTAGGCTCAAACTGGTGTTTTCGTCCCACGATATCGATGGTGGCGATGGACTGGCTGTCACGAAGGATGGCAGACTTGTGATCAGCGGTTTTCTCTCAGGCAAGGTCGTGATTCTGGACCTCAAAACGGGAAAGCATACGGTCCTAAAGAAAGGGCTTGATAATCCGGCGGATCTGTCGTTATCCAGAGACGGGTCTAGAATTTATGTGCCTCTGTTGAGTGCGGGCAAAGTGATAGAGCTTAATCTGCCGAAGCGTAGAAAATCGAAATCGAGTGAAAAAGATGATGTCTTTTGATGGGCGAACGCCGCTTTGCGGCGTTCGCCCTCTGTTATCAATCGGTTTTGGGGCGAAGCTGAGGAAATAAAAGCACATCCCTGATCGCAGGACGGTTGAACAAGATCATCACAAGTCTGTCAATACCTATCCCTATGCCACCGGCGGGTGGCATACCGTATTCGAGCGCTGTCAGAAAGTCCTCATCGATCTCGTTCGGCACCTCGTCGTCCTGACCGCGCAGCTCCATGAGCGCTTCAAACCGCTTTCTCTGGTCTATCGGATCGTTCAGCTCCGAGAACGCATTTGCCAATTCCATGCCGAAAACATATAGCTCGAACCGCTCGACGAGACGGGGGTCTTCCCTGTGCACCTTGGCAAGGGGCGACAGGATTCTCGGATGATCCATAACAAATGTCGGTTCAATCAGATAGTCTCCGACAAGAGCATCAAAGAGCTTATCGATGAGTTTGTGGCGGGGCATCTTCTCAGCTCCGTTTATTTCGGCCTTCTTTGCGGCTTCCACAAGCCTTTCGACCTCAGCGTCTAACGGGTCAAAACCAAGCTTTTCGGCGAGCGCATCGACGAACTTTATGCGCGGAAACGGCCGTTTAATCTCCGCAGATTGGTTATCGAATTCGAGCGTTTCACCCCTGTCAAAATGCTCGATGAGGTGTATGAGCAGTCTTTCCGTTAGAGCCATCATGTCGGTGTAGTCCCAGTATGCGGCATAAGCTTCCAGCATCGTGAATTCGGGATAGTGGAATCTGTCGATGCCTTCGTTCCTGAAGTCCTTGCATATCTCGAACACCCGTTCATATCCCCCGACAAGCAGCCTTTTCAGGTATAACTCGTCGGAGATTCGCAGATATAGCTTTGAGTTGAGGGCGTGGGCGTATGTCTCAAACGGTTTGGCGTAAGCGCCTCCGTAGATGGGTTGCAATGTTGGCGTCTCAAATTCGATAAATCCGTTTTCCACGAAGAACTTCCTTATCTCCGATATCGCCAGAGCGCGGTTTTTGAAAAATTCGCGCGAGTCCGGGTTGACCATGAGGTCGAGGTAGCGCTGCCTGTATCGCGCTTCGCGATCCCTCAGGCCGTGCCATTTTTCAGGCAGAGGCCGCAACCCCTTGGCGAGCAAATAAATGCGTTCGACTGCTACGGTTTTCTCGCCGGTTTTCGTGACGAATGGTCTTCCGACGACGCCGATTATGTCGCCGATGTCCAGGTCCTTTTTGGCGAATTTGATGGCGTCATCTTCCGTATCGCCAATTTTTGCATGGCCTTTCTGGATGGCTATCTGGACGCGGCCTGTTTCGTCCTGAATGTGTGCGAATATCAGTTTTCCAAAAATCCTTCTGGCCACAAGTCTGCCCGCAAGGGATACCTGCTTCTCTCCCAGAGCCTCAAATTGCTCTTTGAATTCGCTGACATGATGGGTCAACTCAAATCTGTATGGGTAGGGTTCAATTCCGCGATCACGCAGTGCCTCGATTTTCGCCTTCCTGTTTTCAAATTCGTCCATGACTCACCTCGCAGGTTTGAGTTTCTAAAATCCTCGTCTTTTTTCCCTTTGCCTCAGAATTGACCACGCCTTGTCGATGCCCTCGATCAGTTTTTTGCGGTCTTCCCGTCTGAGCCGCGCCCTGCGGATGTCGCGATAGACATCTTCGAGCACCTCGCGCACATATCGGAAATCGCGCTCTATCTCGGCAAGTGTGATGCACCTCTCGACCGCTTCCTCAAGTTCCTGATAGTTGCGCTGGAACTCCATTTCAAGCTCAAGCTGCCATCTTTTCTGGCGCTCCCAGAGGATATCGAATGCCGCTCTGAGCCTCTCAAAAAGCTCGTCCTTTTGCTCTCGGCTCATCTTTGCAACTTTCATCTCGTCTCGAATTTGCCTCAGAAAGTCACGTGCCTCCCTGAAACTCTGTGATGTCTGTGCCATCTCAAGTCCGCGTGACACCAGCTCTCTAAATCTGGCGTAGTTTTCGTCATATTCCTGTCTCATTTTCTCGAACCATTCGTTTTGGCGTTGATTGAGAATCTCGGTGGCCTCGCGCATCTTTGAGAAAAGTTCATCTTTCTGATCCCGTGATAGGGCAAGTTTTTTGAGTTTTTCACGCACGGCGCGGAAATGTTCCCTGATCTCCTTGAAATGCGTTCCACTTTTAGCGAGCTCAAGGCAATTCTCGACCTCGCTTTTCATTTCCTCATAGTTGCGCTGCCTTTCAAGCTCAAGGGCGGCCGCAAGCTCTTTCTGGCGCGCGGATAGCGTGTCAAAAAGCTTCTGGACGCTGTCCAGAAGTTCGTCGCGCTTTTCACGATCGAGTCTCAGTGTTTTGACTTTGTCCTGAAATTTTATCAGCAATGTCTTGATCGCCCTGAAGTTGTTGGACTCGCGGATTTCTTTCTCAATCTCGGCCAGTTCCTTCGAGAGCTCTTCGTAATTCCGTTCTTTTTCTGCGTCGGCCGATTTCTGCCACTCCTTTTGCCGTTCCCACAGGACATCGAATGCCTGCTGAATTATTCCGAAAAGCTCATCCTTCTTATCCTTTGGCAGGCTGGCGGCTTTCAAAATCTCCTTATAATCTTTCAGATGTTCCCTTACCTGAGCGAAGATTCGCCCCTCGCGCGCCTCCTGAAACAGCTCAAGAGCGCGTGATTTTAGCTCGTCGTATGTGTCTTTGAGCTCCTGCTCGATCTTCTCCTTCTTCTGGAGAATCGTTTCCATGAGCGCATTGCCGGCTTTCGTCAGCTCATCAGCACCGGCTCCAATCTTGTCAGCAGGTATGGAGTTGATGAACTCTTTGATTTCGCCGATGACGCGGTCGATCGACTGCTGGGTCTTCACCTTCTCCACCGAATTGGCGAGGAATTTCAGCCTCTTGAGAAGCCTGTGGATGATTCTCGCTGCATCGATGAAGAGGATAACTGCGCCTGCCGGATTGCCGCCTTGAGGCTCAAGGAAGCCTATCTCGCGGCCGAGAGAGCCTTCAAAGTCCTCATCTTCCATGTAAGCCTTGCCAGTCCAGTTGTAGATACGGCCATACTCGTCAACATACCCGCGCGGATGCCATTGCCCATCGTCCATCTTCTTGAAGATATAGCCGTCAGGCTCTATCCGCCATATCGGTTCATCGTGCCCGATTTCCGTGATGTAGCCGTCTGATGATGCATTCGCTATCTTGATCTTTTGCTTTAGTTCAGGATCGCTGATGACGAAAAGCTCTCCGTTCCCGTTCATATAGCCGAAGATCTCCTTGCCCGTTGATCCAACGGAATACACGAATGTCTCCTCTATCAAGTCCATTTTGAACATAGCCAATACCTCATGAGTTTTTGTATCAGGGACAAAAGAAATGGCAATTGTTTATGCCGCTGGAAATTATAAGTCTCTGTGGCCTAAAAGCCAAACAGACGGGCTGTCGTTTCCAACTCTGCCTGCCTGTGGCGTGGATTTCAGGACTCTCTATTGAGTTTAGCTTGCCCATGTGGCTATAAAACGGCATATCCGTTCGACATGCTGGCCGATATTCTGAAGATCCGGATGTTGCCCTGTGCCCTCCTTACGAGCAGGTCTGAAAGTTGCGGAAAACACGGTTTTTCAATGCTTTCGATTGAAAAGGGATGGATGTCTGGTGTATAATTTTGGCCGAATTTCCAATCAATTCTGGAGTTTATTCCCTGATGAAAAAGATAAATTCGATAGTGGATCGGGTCCTTTTCAGGCTCGGCCTTCTGGAGGCCGTCAGGAGACAAATGGCTGTTGAGATCTGGCCTAAAGTTGCAGGCAAAAGGATTGCAGCCAGAACAAAGCCGTTGAAGATTAACGATGGTGTGTTAATCGTTTCCGTTCCGGAGGCTGCCCTCCGAAATGAATTGACTCTCAGAAGGATGCAACTTGTGAAGATATATCATCAACTCGGTTACGACTGTGTTCGTGACATAAAATTTGTGAGGTGAGGAGATGAAACCAACAAGCGATTATGGTGCAGATGCCATAAAGGTCTTAAAAGGGATAGAGGCGGTCAGAAAGCGCCCAGCGATGTATATCGGCGATACTGGTAAGCGCGGTTTGCATCATCTTGTCTTTGAGCTTGTGGATAATGCTGTCGATGAGGCGCTTGCAGGATACTGCACTACCGTTAAGGTCACCGTCAACAAGGACGAGAGCGTCACCGTCGAGGACGACGGCAGGGGGATACCCGTTGACACTCACCCTGAGCTCGGTGTCCCTGCGTCCGAAGTTGTTTTCACCGTGCTGCACGCAGGTGGAAAATTTGATTCAAAAACCTATCGCATTTCAGGTGGACTTCACGGCGTTGGCGCATCTGTGGTGTGCGCTCTATCGGAATGGCTTGAGGTCGAGATAAGGAGGAATGGCAAGGTTTACTGGCAGAGATTTGAGCGCGGCGAAAAGGTTACTGAGCTAAAGGTCATAGGTGAGGCTGAAGCCACCGGAACAAAGGTCACATTCAAGCCGGACCCTGAGATTTTCAAGATAACCACTAAATTCGATTTTGAGGTTCTGAAAGAGCGACTCAGGGAGATCGCATTCCTCATCAAAGGGTTGAAGATCATCGTTCAAGACGGGCGCACGGGTGAAAAAGTCGAATATCATTACGAGGGTGGCATCAAGGAGTTCGTGAAATACCTGGATGAGGCACGGGAATCGTTTTTCCCGGAGCCGTTTTACATGTATCACATAGACGAGGAGACCGAGACGGAGGTTGAGATAGCCCTCGAATACAATACGAGTTTCGTTGAGGCGGTCTGGACATACGCTAACACGATCAACACGCATGAAGGCGGTTTTCACCTTGTTGGATTTAGATCAGCGTTGACAAGGGTTTTGAACGATTACGGGCATAGAACGGGGCTCTTGAAAGAGAACGAATCGCTTGCAGGGGAGGACACGAGAGAGGGACTGACGGCTGTCATCCATGTCAAACTGCATGAGCCGCAATTTGAAGGTCAGACTAAGACTAAATTGGGCAACAGCTATGTGAAGCGCATCGTTGAGCGTTCATTTTACGAGAATTTCTACCGTTTCCTTGAGGAGAACCCTCAGATTGCGCAGAAGATAATAGAGAAGGCCAAGATCGCTGCGCGTTCGCGAGAAGCCGCTCGCCGCGCCCGTGACCTTGTGAGGCGTAAGAATTTCCTCGAGTCCGATTCTCTGCCCGGCAAGCTTGCGGATTGCAGCTCTCGCGACCCTGAGAGATCAGAGCTGTTCCTTGTCGAGGGCGAATCGGCCGGCGGCAGCGCAAAACAGGGACGCAACCGCGAGTTTCAGGCTATTTTGCCGCTCAGGGGAAAGATATTGAATGTAGAGAAGGCACGCCTCGATAAAGCACTTTCAAATCAGGAGATCAGGACAATCCTGTCTGCCATAGGCGCCGGGCTGAGGGACGAGTGCGACCCGTCCAAAGCTCGCTACCACAAGATAATAATCATGACAGATGCGGATGTTGATGGCTCCCATATCCGCACGCTCCTTTTGACACTCTTCTATCGGTTCATGAAACCTCTTATTGAGGCAGGTTACATCTACATAGCTACCCCGCCTCTTTACCGCGTCACCAAGGGTAAAAAGGAGTGGTATATTTACTCGGATGAGGAGCTCGATAAACTAATTGCCGAGATAGGCGAGAAAGGAGTTACCATCCAGAGATACAAGGGTCTCGGTGAGATGAACCCTGAGCAGCTGTGGCAGACAACAATGAATCCTGAGACCCGCACGCTCAAAAAGGTTACACTTGAGGACGCCGCTGAGGCGGACAAACTTTTCTCGATACTCATGGGCGAGAAGGTTGAGCCCCGCCGTAAGTTCATTCAGGAAAACGCCAGGAAGGTTATGAATCTTGATATCTAAAGAGAGGTGATCATGAAACTCCACTGGTCGCCATCACGGCTGCCCGATTGGGTGCTTGTGGTGGTTGCGCTGTTGTCCATCGGGGGATTTTACCTCTTTGAGCACACCAAAAGGCGGGTGAAAGTAAAAGATTACGAGCTAAAGCTCGCAGCAACTCAGACAACATACAGGGCGTTCGATGAGGTTAGAAACCTCAGGGACGAATTGAATTGGCCCATCGACACGCTTTACGACCCACTCGTAACCGGCCTTATCGGGCATCAATACAGCCCGATCACCACGCGTAGAGGTGAATTGACAGAGAAGATCCTAACTACAAACCCCAATTTTGCCGCTATTGTAGTTGAACTCTTCCAAAAAGCAGGCATAAAGGAAGGCGATGTCGTGGGAATTGGCTGGAACGGCTCATATCCCGGGCTCAACATCGCCGTGCTTGCAGCATGTGAGGTCATGCATGTGAAACCTGTGGCCATAACATCGAACGAATCGTCTATGTGGGGCGCGAACGATTCAATGTTGACATGGCTCCACATCGAGAAGCGACTTGTCGAGAAAAAGATATTTGGAAAGACCACATTGTGGGCGACTATCGGTGGTGATGACGACAACGGGCTCGGTGTGACGCAACACGGCGTCGATCTCATAATCCGTTCCATACAGGATAACGGATTTGAGCTCAGACGATTCCAATATTTCGACGATGATGTGCGAAGCAGGATTGATTCCTACGGCGACATCAAAGCGTATATCAACATAGGCTACAATCCCGCATCCTACGGGCCAGCCGGTGTGAGAATTGAGCCGGGCGTAATCAGGCATCCCCGATGGAAAGGCGAAGTCAAAAGCGTTTTGCAGTATTACATGGCTCAGGGTAAACCTGTCATCAATCTCGTGTCGATCGACGAAATCGTTTCAGATTACATTGAGCCGCAGAAATTTATGGAAGGCACCGCGCCCGGAAACAACAGGATTTTCAACGAAATGAAATACTCCCTGACGATAACAGGGCTTGTCGTTTTAGTCATTGGAATAATCCTCTTCGGGCTGATCAGGTTTGACCTCTTTAGTTACCTGATCAGGAGGGGGAAATAAGCCTATTTTTACTTTTTGAGTGCTGCATCCACCAGTGCTTTGATCAACTTTAGTGAGTAATCGTCGATATCCACTTCGGGATGCCATTGCACCCCCACCAAAAACATTGAATTGGTGAACTCAATGGCCTCAACAATTCCATCTTCCGCTCTGGCCGAGATCGCAAGATCGTGCCCAAGGTTGTTAACCGCCTGATGGTGATGGCTCATAACCTCAATTTCATCGGCGCCGAGTATCTCATGGAGCAGTGATCCTTTCTCTATGGTAACTCTATGCCTCTGGTAATCTTTCCCATTGGAACCGTGTATTGGCTGGCTGATGTCCTCTATGTCCTGGTGCATTGTCCCACCGAAATAGACATTTATTACCTGCATACCGCGGCAAATCCCTAATACTGGTATGTGATTATCGACAGCCTGTTTCAGAAGGTCGAACTCAATGTTGTCCCTCGCACTGCTGATCTCGTTTTCGCGTGTCCCGTTCATCTTTTCACCGTATCGGCCAGGATCTATGTCGCCGCCGCCGCTGAGAAGCAGGGCATCAACCTGCGTCAGGTCAACGGTGAACCCCGGCACGAGCGGCAATGGGTCCCCTCCTCCCTGTTCGATAAGTTCGAGATAATTCCTGTATTTTTGGGACCTGAACGCCGAAGCATTGGGTAATGTTATTGCTACTGACGGTCTTTTCATGGCCTTCCACTTAATTTTTTAGCTTTGAAAGCCTATCTTTTTCTCATCTGTATGGTCGATTTTTATCTCCCCAAATCTCTCCTCGTATTTTTTTATGTTCTCCTCAAGCGCCTTGAGGAACATTTTGGCGTGCTGAGGCGCCATTATCACACGGGACACCACCTTGGCTTTGGGCAGTCCCGGCATAATTCTCGCAAAATCAAGCACAAATTCCGAGGGAGAATGGGTTATCATCACGAGGTTTGAATAAACCCCGAGCCCTTTCTCCTTGTCTATCTCGACCTCAAAAGGCTTTCCGTTTGGCATAGCAATCCTCCTATATGACTTTTGTGATCTCATCCTGAGAAAAAATAGGCAGGTCATATAACCTGCCATTGCGGCTTATTTTAATGCCAAATGAGCTGTCTTTCACTTCGCCTATGACATTTGCATGTTTACCCATGGAGCTGATGGTATTGATCACTTCCTGAGTGCGATCAGGAGACACAGAGATGAGAAGTGCACCTGATGCCAGTAATCCGAGCGGGTTGATGTTGAACGCCTCGCAGATAAGTTTCGTTTCTTCAAACACATGGATTTTCTCTTCGTAAACAATGATGCCTTTGTGGGAGGCCGACGCCATTTCGTGCAAGGCTGTGGAGATGCCGCCCTCGGTTGGGTCGTGCATTGCGTGGACCCCATCTATTCCTGCGACCGACAGAGCAATATCCACAACAGATATTCCGGGGTCGTTGATGAAATTGAGTGCCCTCTCAAGTCCACTCTCGCCCAGTAATCCCCTGAGGAGCTCTCTTTTCTCCCGTGCGATCGTCGCTGTTCCTTCGATCGCAATGCCGGATGATAGGACTATGGAGTCGCCTTCTTCCATCCCTGCGGCCGTGATGGGTGCCCTTCCCCTGAGTCGGCCAAACATGGTGCCCACAGCGATTGGCCTGTCCAGCCCGTAGGTGACCTCGGTATGCCCTCCAATCACGGATAGCCCGAGTTTGGAGGCCGCTTCTTTAATCTGGCTGAAGATCATGGCGACAAGGTCTTCATCTGTTTCCTTTTCAGGGAGAAGGAGATCAACAACAAGATACATAGGGCGCGTTCCGGTAACTGCTATGTCATTTGCGTTGATTGTCACGAGGTAAAAGCCGATATCCTCTGCCGTGAAAGTTATCGGGTCGGATGAAATCACGAGGTAATCGTCAGGCGCAAGCCTGATGACGGCGCTGTCAAGCCCGACGCCTGGTCCTACAACGACAGATGAATCCATCCCATCCGCTTTCAGCTCATCCAGAAGTGCTCTCAGAAGCTCATGTGGCAGTTTCCCTGTATGCAATCTTCTCATTTTTCACTCAAGTGGCCTGAAATTTTATTCGCATTCATGAATTTTTCAAGATTTCAGGGTAAACCGCATCGCTATTGTGCTGTCGATTGCTGTGTTTCAGCTGAGCGTGATAGGCTGAGCTTGATTCTCGACATTATAATTCCTGCCTCACATTAGGAGGGGATATGAACATGGTTGAAGTCATAAAAAAATACGGGTTTGTATGGCCAAATTACGATGGAGGTTCCAATGCCAACATACTCGCTTCTCTGGTCAAACTTCTGCATCCCGACACAGATATAAACGGACAACTTCTACCGCCGCTCGATGATAAGCATCTTTCATGGGTTGGACCGGAGATAGACCGAATTGTTCTGATGGTGCTTGACGGGTTGGGATTTGATCTGCTTCAGGAATATGTCTCCGAGCATCCGAATTCCCTGTTCGCCAGTCTTGCGAGGGACGGCTATCTCGCTCCGATCACCTCCGTCGTTCCGTCCACCACTGCCACAGCCATGGCGTCTATCTGGAACGGCGTGCCTGCCTCCCTCCATCTGGTTTCTGGATATGAGATTTTCATGAGCGAGATCGGCATGATGGTTAACACGCTCAAGTCAAGTCCTGTTAAGGCGGACGAGTCAGGAATGCTTGAGAAAATGGGCGTCAAATTTGAGTCATTTTTCAAAACAGGGGAATTGCAGAACTTGTTGATTAACCGGAACATAAAGCTTTTTGTCCTTTTGAACAGGTTTATCGTCGAAAGCCCTTTGTCGGTGGTGATTTACAGGCATTTCACGAAGAAGATAGGCACCGTTAACCTTCAGGATCAGATTTACATGGTCCGTGAATTGCTTCAGAAAGAGTCACCTCCGATGATCATTGGGGCATACTGGTCAGCTCTGGACAGCCTATCACATCACTACGGTTACAGCCATGAGGTGTGGGAATGCGAGATGAACTGCATATCAACATCGCTCGAAACGATGCTCTCAAAATTGAATGGCTCTGTGAGGCGCAAAACGCTGATTGTGATAACTGCGGATCACGGTTTCCACCATTCGCCGCCCGATAACTCGGTCTATTTAGAGGATTACCCTGAGATTATCGATAATCTGCTGATGCCGCCGCTCGGAGAATCCCGTTTTAGATACCTCTACATCCGAAGTGGATTGGTCGATGAGACGCTTGAGATAATCAGGGAGAGGCTATCGCCCGATTTTGTTGCCTTCAAATCTGTTGAAGCTTACGAGAGCGGCCTTTTCGGGCCTCAGGTATCAGATAGTTTCCTGACACGAATAGGCGACATTGTGGTGACGCCTGCTGGCGATAAGAACCTGATTTTCAGAAAAGACGATGCGGATGAACTGATTGGCAGACACGGCGGGATGACACACAGGGAGATGGTTGTGCCGTTTCTTGCCTTTGTCCCCTGATGGCGCAGCTTGTAAAACCAGTTATCTGACTTAAAATCAAGCGCCAAAAGGAGGGAAGAATGGACGAGAAGAAGAAATCGGGCATATCTACCATCTCCGTGCATGCAGGAAGTCTTGAGGACAAGGAATATGGCGCTGTAAACACGCCCGTGTATCTTTCGACCACATTTAGGCTTTCGGACGAGGATTACGAGGCTATTCTGAACGGGAAAGCGCGTGACATCTGGGTTTATACGCGGTATGGAAACCCATCAAGGCGCGCTGTGGAGCTCAAGGTCGCCGCTCTCGAAGGTGCGGAGGATGGACTGGCTTTCGCTTCCGGCATGGCAGCTATCTCTACCACCCTGCTGACATTTCTGAGAAAAGGCGATCACCTCCTGACCACGCTGGACCTTTACGGCGGCACTTCGTATCTGATTCAGAAGGAGTTCCCTAAATTCGGCATAGATGTGACATTCGTTAACCCGCAGGACATTAACTCCATAGAGAATAGCCTCAAATCGAACACGAAGGTAGTCTATTTCGAGACGCTGTCAAATCCCCTGCTGAAATTCATCGATCTGGAGGCGGTTGCGGAACTTGCGCACAGGAACGGTGCCCTTTTCATCGTGGATAACACATTCATGACGCCGTTTAACCTCCGTCCGCTTGAGCATGGCGTTGATATCGTGGTTCACAGCGGCTCTAAATATCTCAACGGGCACAGTGATGTCATATCCGGCTTCGTTGTGGGCACGAAGGAACACATCGAGATGATCTGGGAGACGATGCTCCATTTCGGTGGCTCAATGGAACCGCTTCCGGCCTATCTGGTTGAGCGAGGCCTTAAGACATTCGCCATAAGGATGGAGCGGCATAACAGCAACGCGATGGCTGTGGCAGAATTCCTGAAAGACCATCCCCGTGTCAGGAGGGTGATCTATCCCGGCCTCGACGATTATCCCCAGAAGGAACTCATCGACAGGTATGTGACAAATGGTTACAGCGGAATGGTCAGTTTTGAGATAGACGGCACGGATGAAGACGGTGTTAAGTTCATGCACAATCTGAAAATCTGGAAAGAGGCCACAAGTCTCGGCGGCGTTGAATCGCTCGTGAGCATGCCCTACAACACATCGCATGCCGGACTCACACCTGAACAGCGGCAGGAAATGGGCATAGGCCCCGGTTTCATCAGGCTATCGTGCGGCATAGAGGACGCCGACGACCTTATTGCGGATCTCGAGCAGGCACTGAATTCTGTCAAATAGGCCGAGATTTAGATCGAGAACCAGAAATCAGTCATAAATCTGCCGCCTTTTGAGCTGGTTCCGGTGCTGCCGATGTTCTGAAACCCAAAATCGAAGTGGATTCCTTTTATGCGCAATCCGAAGCCGTAGCCGATCTGTGTCCCATCTCGATCTCCAAATGCGAGCGAGAAACGCAGGGGCAACCACGATGTCGGATGTAGCTCTGTGGCCAGAGACACAACTGTCCCTTTGTGCATTGCGACGGATTCGTTGAGCGCCACTTTCAGTGCGGCTCCGAGCGACGGCTTGCTCCAGATATTTCTGAACTGATAGGCCGCTGAGAACTGAAGCATCTGCGGCAGCTGCGCCTTGTAGCCCGTGGCGGGGAAAGTGTATTGGGTATCAGGCTCTATGGAAACGCTATCATCGAGCGAGGATATAGTGTCTGACCCAAAGATGATGACCTTCACCGAATCCGCATCCGAGAACTTCAGATTGGCTCCTATGTTGACGAGTGACATCCCGATGGTCAGGCCTGGCAGTGGCTGTGCCGCCATCCCCAGATTTATCCCTGTTGCCATAGTGCCTGTCCCGTATAGGATTTCTTCCCTTCCACCGTTGATTACGATCTTCTCCGTGTCTGTTACGATAGAAAAGTTGAGAGAATTCAGTCTAAAGTATCCGAGATTAGGAATATCCTCTTTGAACTGAGAGAACGGGATGGCCCTCGTGAACCTCAAACCGACGCCTAAATACAGCGGGATTCCCCGGATATCCAGCCTGTGGCCGTAATTTACTGTCAGGACAATTGAGCTGAGCTCCTCGATAAATGTGTTTTCTTCCGTGAAAGAGTATTCTGTATTCAGCTCATTGCCGAACAAAATCAGTTTAAAGAGGTCGCGTGGTATCCTGACCCTCATGTATTGGCTTTGTTTTAACGAGATGCCGAAACCGCCGCTTGCTATGCTGAAGGTGAGGAGTTCAAGGTCGGTGTTAATTCTCGCATATCCGTCTGTCATTAAGGATAGAAATTTCTGTTTATCGGCCTCTGTCAGCGTCCTGTTTGAAAAGAAGTAATCGTAAATTACCCTGGGTGAAAACACATTGCTCTGGCTGTTAATCGCAGGGATTATGTAATAGCCCAGGTTGTATTGTGAGATTATGTCCTTATTTGAGGAGGCTTCCGATAGCAGTGAGTCGATGGTGTTGTATTGCAGGGCTGCACCCACCGCACCAATCGGCATGTCAAGATGTCCCAGCTGGATATGAGACTCGCCCTTGAGCGCAAGGTATGCTGGATTGCTCCAGACGGTTGCAGGATCCTGATTGCCTGTGAGTGGCACTCCTCCCAGTGCAAGTGAGCGAGCTGATGGTGCCGAAAAGTAAAAAGTTATCATCCATGCCAGCACGCTCATTGTTGACCTCCTTTTTCTAATTTGGTGACATCAACGCGGGCTTTCAGGAATCCGTAAGAGCTAAAGGTCAGTTTGCTATCCCTGAAAAGAGCTGCTCTGTGTATCGCGGGCCAGATCACATTTGCATAGACTTTGTTGGCATGTGTCAGGAATTGGAGGAATGAGCTGTCCGCCGCTATCGTGTCCACAAATGCCGTGTCCCTTATCGGGATTCCGAGGCTGTCAGTCGGTGCGGGTGGGAACCTGTTGACTGTCAGTATGGCAGAGTCGCCGCTTGTCGTGTCGAGCAACACGATGTTGAATTTTGAAAAGCCGAACGGGAACCTGTTCCGTATGCGCAAAATAACGGAAACCTCTTTGAGTAGAGAAGAATCAATAAGGGCTCTCAAGAAGTCATCGTTGAGTGAGAGGTCATAGGTGTCGGTGTAAGCCGTATCCGCTCCTATCGAGAATATGAATGGGACATTTATCGAGAAGTTGCCGCCAATGAATGAGTTACTGTAAATTGCACCATTGCCGTCTATCTGAGCGATGCCTCCAAACGCCACAGATGTAGGATGAAAGTTTATGAGCGGTGCCGCATCTATGGAGATCGATGTCGTCTCAGGATTGTATGGAGTGCCCGGCCTGAGCGTGATCGGTGATATCGGCAGGACGAGCGAATCTCCATCATCGTTGAATCCCACCACATGCAGGCTAAATGCCGGTGAAAACCGTATCCCGTTCACTATGTTTAGCCTCAGAAGTGCGGAGCTTATGTTGAAATTCTCCGGTAAATCAACATTCCCGATTGTGATCGTGTCTCCCTTTATTGTGTCTATGTAAGGTTCTGAAAATGTAATAGCTGCCCTATCGAACTGGGCGCCTGTCAGATCGAGTGCTATCCCCAAACTGTCACTTGGACTAAGCACAACGACGCTGTCACCCGGGATTTGGGCATCTACGGATAAAGCCACCGACACCGCATTTGAATCTGGATGTATTCGAACATAGGGATGAGTTGAGAGTTCTATTGGAAAGTCTGTAACTCCGTTCGGGCGGATATTCAGAATCGTGTCCATGTTGAATTCCGGTATATGCATGTTGGAAAGGATATTAAATCCGAGAGAATTGAACACATGGATTGCCAAAAGTCCGTTTGAAAACGCTACTGTGTCCACCAATATGCCGTGCTCGATGTCAAATGTTTTTTGAGAGCTGTCCTGTCCATGCAACCGCCCGCCTGATATGGCTATACTGTCAACTCGGAGAGAGTCGAACGAAAACACAATGACCAGAGAATCATCTCTCCTTATCCAGACTGAATCCCCCGGACTTCCCGATGAAGAAAGCTCGATCCTGTAAGTGGTTATCGAATCCACCCATACATTTGACAGGCGGATAATCGTATCCTGCTCGCCACCAAACGGGATGTTATTAAATCGGAGGTTCAAGATGTTCTCATTTCTGGAGTTGTTTAGAGCGATGTTCAGGGTATCTATGGTGAGTGGAACGAAATTCCTTATCGCTACATAGATCTTGCCTCTTCTGATGCTTGTCCAATGCACGCCCTGCACTGTATCGGTTGTCGATACAGTGTTGTGGAAAGGTGGAATTACGCCATAACCTGAATCTGGCAATAGCGGGCGGAATGCCGGAGGCACAAGGTCGAAGAGAGTGATGCTCGTGGTTGTGGTGTCAATATCTATCACGAAGAAATCATGCAGGTTTATGGCAAAGGTATCGTGAACTTCCGGCAGGTCAAGTATGCTTTGAAGGGTCTCAGGGGGAAATGTATCAGAAAAGTCAAGTGTCAGGATACCAAGCGAGTCGTAACTTATTCCAAATGTAGAATCGAAATTAAATTTCAGGCTATCGAACAACAGGGAATCCCTTATCAGTGGAGTTGCAAGTTGTATATCCCAGTTTGTTGGCCCTTCAGGCTTTTCGAGGCAGCCTGCCACAAATAAAACGAAAATCAGTGAACTAACTGCCCACCACTTTCTCATCAGCCTCACCTCCTATAAGCCGCAAAAATGATTGGTTAAACATTTATGTTATCCCTTCTCTTTGAGCGCTTCAAGCGTCAGGGATTTACGGAAAAATACTATTCCTCCTAAAATCGCTCCTATGTAGAATGTAAACACCCTTATGAGAATCACGAAAATGCCGATGGCGTAAGTAGGGCATACAGTTGAAAACAATGCAGCAGCCACCGTCTCAGCAATCCCTACACCGCCGGGCGTCGGCGTGTATAGCAAACTGCTATACATCAGGATAAGAGCCGCTGCCGATTTCAATGGTTGCGGAGGAAATCCCATCCCGTAAAGGGTAAGCGGGGCTATTGAAGCCAGCAGGAGTATTGAAACGAGGTAAGAAAGCACCGCCAAAACCGTTCTAAACACATCTTTTGCGTCGAGGAGGACCCTGATGCCTTCCTGGAGATTTTTTAGCTCTGTGAACACGAAAGCCCTCACTTTTGACCATTTTGATGGAACAAGCCTGATTAGGAGATCGGGACGGCGCACGAATAAAATGTATAGGACGATAGCTATACTCCCAGTTACCATCAGATATCCGAAGAGCAGCTTTACCACGAAGTTAGACGAAATTCCGAGTATCGCAAAGATGAAGGGCAACAATGGCACTACGACGAGGTAATAGAGCACGCCGCGCGCCATTATGACAGCCGTCGCTTTCCCTACATCCATGCCTTCTTCGTGTAACATGTATATCTGCATTGGGATGCCGCTTATCTGGAAAGGGGTTACTGCTGACAGGAAAAGCCCCACAAGCACAACCTCAAACCCTTTTATGGGCGAAATTTTATGACCAAGTAACCTTGCAATTACCGATATGCCAAATCCATCGGCAAATCTATAAGCAAACCATACAAAAACTATGAACAAAAAGAGCTCCGGATTGAAATTTTCAAGGAGTTCGATCGTCCTTTTGTCTATTGTCAGCAGCAGCAACCCTACGGAAACAATGGTAAAAGAAAGGATTGCTATCTGGATACCTCTTTTGATTCGCTTGTCTAATTTCATGGGGGTGCAATTATTCAGCAGGCATAACAGGCAAGTCAAAGGAACGGATATGAGGCATAGACATTTTGCTTTTAATCAGCGGTTTTGGACGGAGTTGATCTGGATTTAGAGAATTTCTATTTATCCTTCTAATTATCAGGGAGATTGGGTATGCGAAAATTATAGCACCATCGCCCCCCAAAAATCCACAACGATTGTTGACGAAAATGGAATTAGCGGTTAACCTATGGGCACCTATGTGGATACTTGGAATTGATATTGGTGGCTCAAAAATTGAGGTGGTATTATCTCAGGGCGATAGAGTGGTCTCGACCTACCGAACCGATGGCATCAACCGCCAGATAGCCGGTGAGGAGATGCTCGCCGCAAAGCTTTCAGAGGTTGTCGGCCATGTCCTCCACAATCACGGTCTTGTTCGTGCCGATGTCCTTGTAGCGGGCGGCGCCGGGCTTGGCCGAGCCAGAGAGCAGCACAGTCTGGAACATATCCTTAAATCTCACGGCCTTGCCGATAGGATTATCGTAAGGAGTGACGCTGAGATCGCATTGTGGGGGGCGCTTTCCGGTTTGCCGGGCGCCGTGACTATAGCTGGCACAGGCTCCATTGTTTATGGCCGAAATGAGAAGGGGAAGGTTTATCGTGCTGGTGGTTACGGTTATGTGATAGGCGATGATGGGAGCGGGTTCTGGATAGGTCGAGCTGGGCTCAGGGCGGCTATCGCTGCCGCTGAGGGATGGGGTGAGCCAACAGTATTGAAAGATCTTGTTCTTAAAAGATTTAGTGCAAGACAAATAGAGGACATAATACCCAAAATCTACGACGGCTCGCCTCAGAAAAATGTTGCTGAGTTCGCCCTGACGGTCATCCAGACGGCAGAAAACGGCGATGATGTGGCAAAACGAATCGTGCTGGAAGCGGCAAAACGACTTGCTATCGTGTCAGTTAGCCTCCTTAACAGGTTGAAATTGAAAGGCCAGAAAAGACTGCGATTATCCGGAAGCGTGTTCAGAAACAGCACCTATCGAGAGCATTTTGAATCCATAGTCCGAAAGGAATGTCCCGATATAGACATCGGAGTTGCAGAGCATAGCCCTTCCTATGGCGCTATCCTCCTTGGGCTGAGCCATGTCCACGAGAAAGAGAAGCACAAAGTCTAAATCCGGCACATCCAAGAAGACCACATCCCGTAAGAAACTGCTGATAGTGGAGTCTCCTACAAAGGCTAAGACCATCAAAAAATATCTTGGCCGCAATTTTGAAGTCATCGCTTCCAAAGGCCATGTTAAGGATCTTCCCAAAAGTCGGCTTGGGGTTGACATCGACAACGATTTCGAGCCGCACTACATCACAATAAAAGGCAAGAGCGAGGTCTTAAAAAAGCTGAAGCAGCGTGCCGTTAAGTCTTCGGAGGTTTATATCGGCAGCGACCCTGACCGTGAAGGTGAAGCCATCGCATATCATGTGGCACAGGAGATAAAAAAAGTCGGTCAGGATAACATCAAGCGCGTCTTGTTCTACGAGATAACGAAGGATGCCGTCAAAAAGGCCATTAAAGAGCCTCAGGAGATCGACATGCGCAAGGTCGAGGCGCAGATCGCTCGCCGCATACTCGACCGACTTGTCGGATACAAGATAAGCCCGTTGCTGTGGAAGAGCGTTCGGAAGGGGTTGTCCGCAGGCCGGGTTCAGACCGTGGCCTTGAGGCTTCTTGTAGAGCGCGAGAAAGAGATTCAGGCGTTCAAACCGCAAAAATACTGGAAGCTCTTTGTTTATTTCGAGAAGGACGGCATCATCTTCAAAGCTCAACTGCCGGACAAGATAGAAGACGAGAAAGAGGCCAGAAAACTTGAGCAGATGGCAAAGAACGGTGTTTTCGAGGTCGTAAGCTTTAACAAAAGCAAAAAGCACATCTCTCCGCCCCCACCTTTTAAAACTTCCACCATGCAGCAGGACGCTGCGAACGAACTCGGTTACTCGTCCCGACAGACTATGCGCATCGCACAGCAGCTTTACGAGGGTGTTGAGCTTCAGGATGGCAACATGATTGGACTTATCACCTACATGCGGACGGATTCCGTCCGCATGGCTGATAAGGCGATTGAACAGGCGCGCAAATTGATAAAACAGGCTTTTGGCGAACCATATATCCCGCCGAGACCTCACAAGTTCAAAGACAAATCTTCGGCGGTTCAGGGAGCACATGAGGCGATCAGGCCGACGAATTTCGAGATAACCCCTGACTCGCTGCCTCCCTCAATCGAGAAGCACCTTTCGAGACTGTATTCGCTCATCTGGAGGCGAGCGCTGGCCTCCCAGATGAAGGAGGCTGAAGTTGAGGTTAAGAACCTGAAACTCAAGCACGACAAAATAACGCTGACCGCCGAAGGCAAGAAGATTCTGTTTGACGGGTTTTACCGCATTTACGGCCGCAAGCCGCAGGATATCGATTTGCCTGAGTTCAGCCCGGGTGAGAAGCTCAGACCAATCAAGGTTGAGCTTGAGGAGCGGGAAACTGAGCCACCGAAACGCTACACCGAAGCAAGTCTGATCAGGGCGCTCGAAGCCAAAGGCATCGGCAGGCCATCCACTTATGCGCCCACGATCGCCACACTATTTGACCGCGAATATGTGGTCAAGGAAGGGAAGGCGTTGAAACCCACAGAGCTCGGCATGCTTGTCGCTGACCTTTTGATTCCGAGGTTCCCTGAGCTGTTCGATGTCGGCTTCACCGCAAAAATGGAGGAAGAGCTTGACAAGATCGAAGAGGGCCAGAAAACCAGATTGCAGCTTCTCAAAGAATTTTATGAGAGGTTCAGCGAAGAGTTAGAAAAGGTCGAGTCGCAAATAGATGAGATGCGGCAGCAAAGCGTTCAGGTGCTGGACGAGAAATGCCCGATTTGTGGACGCCCGCTTGTCGTCAGGTGGGGTAGATACGGGAAGTTTATCGCCTGTTCCGGTTATCCTGAATGCAAATACACCCGCCCAATATTTGATGTGGTCGAGGGCGTGAAATGTCCTAAATGCGGGTCTGACATAATCAGGCGGCGGAGCAAGAAGGGACGCATTTACTACGCATGCTCAAACCCAAAGTGCGATTTTTATCTCTTTCAGGAACCTGTTGGCGTGAAATGCCCCAAATGCGGGTATCCTCTCATGGTAAAGGTCAGAAAGGGCAGGGGCAAAAACAGCAAGTTTATACTCAGGTGTCCTCAATGTGGATATGAGATGGATATGCCCGAGGATGTTGAGGCCGCTAAATCGGAAAAGAAGAAGTGATCACCATCTGAATTCCAGTTCAATGCCCGTTCCAAACTCGCCGCTCCGCTCACGCTCAGCGTAAACCGCTATGTTCCTCCTGAGGAAATACTTGATCTGAACCGTGAAATGATCCACGGCGCGCGGGTCGTAGCTGTATCTGAACAACATGTTCGGCGATGGTCGGAACCCCACGGTAAAGCTGGTGTAATTTCCGCTCCACGGGTCAG
>WGAI01000019.1 GCA_015489175.1 Caldifarciminota bacterium
AACAAAACATCGACTAAATCTTTGTCAGCCTCTCCCATAATCGCACTCCGTTTGCCAAAATTATAGAGCTTACCGCTGTGTGAAGGCATACAAATCTTTGTGCCGTTAAAATAAATCTCCAAAAGGAGGTCAAACCATGAATACACTGGTTGTGGCAGCAATCTTTTCAATCTACGGTGTCCCAAGGATGGTCACGATGAGGAGTAACAGCTTGCCGACCAACTGGATCGTGTCGCTCAGAGAGGTAGGGTGGAGAAAACACAATCTGGAGATATTCACTGATCCCCTCATGGATTTTATTGCCCCTAACATTGGGGGACAACTGAACTACGGCAAATTTTATGTGGCAGGCAGGATGTGGATTTTTGAAGGAGGTTGGCTGTTCGGCTTACTAAACAGCGACATCGAACGGGCTAAAATCCATAACGCATCCGGATTTAATTTTCTGATTGGGTTTTCTTACAAGCCAATCCTGTTCAACTACCAGCTGGCGTTTGTTGGGGGTGGTTTACACAATTCTATAATGGTAGGCGGGGAGTTTATTCCGCATGTTGAGGCTGAGGTCGGATATGACATAAATGCATCCCAATTTCGCCTTGGATTGGCGTTCAGCCTTACGAAAAACTCAGCATTTCTGAAAATTGGTGCTACGATGCCGGGGCCCGGCCTGTTGGTTTCTCCTATCGTAGATTTCGGGGTGAGATGGTGATTAGATAGCGGATGCTGTTTGTTCATAGATTTTGAGGAGGAGGGTTAAAGGCATCCTGATCATGGAGATTTCTTGAGGCGGAATTTCGTTGTTTTCCCTCGTGACAAATACGACAGCTCTAACCCTACCGTTTATCTTGATATTTGCGATGTTGTAATAGCTTACTCTCTGCTGCTTAAGGTTTTCTTCTACACTTGCTTTTAGTTCAGCGGACGGATTGGATTTGACTTTGAACGCATGTATTGGAGGTAAGAGATCATCCTGCCCCAGCCTTATCCAATCGTTTATCCGACAAGATTCATCAACTGAAAAGAGGTATAATGCATTGTAGTTCAGTTCCTTCTTTATCGTGTGCAAAACCGTAAGAAGTCGATCATGCTCGTTTTGAAGCGCGGTTACAATGGTGGATATTTTACCTGCTACGGAGTAATGAACCCATGCATAGGCGGATTCCAACCTGTATCTTTTCACTTCGTCGTTGTAGATGCCAGGTGTTTTAACGGGATGTGATGACAGGATTTTACTCAGATTTTCCATTGCAAGTGTGGCTATCTCAGGATCCCATTGTTTCCCGGCTTGTTGTTTCAGGATTTGCCTAATTGTGCTAATTCGCAGTGCCTTACGGTATATCCTGTCTGACGACATCGCCTCTATCGCGTCAGCGACAGCCAAAATTCGTGCCTCAAGGGGTATTTTTTCGCCTTTGAGCCCTTCGGGGTAACCCAATCCGTCCCATCTCTCGTGATGGTATTTGACCCAGGGCACTATGTCCCAGAATTCCCTGTATTGCTGCAATATCTGAGCGCCGAGGGTTGGATGCATCTCAACGATGCGCCGCTCTCGCCTATTGAGATGCACGGGTTTAAGCAAAATTGCCTCAGGAACGCCTATTTTCCCGATGTCGTGCAGCAAACCGGCAATAAAAAGGCGTTCAGTCCTATCGGCAGGTAGTCCCATCAGCTCAGCTATCTTTGCAGCAAAAGCTGCAACCCTCTCGGAATGGTTTTCGGTGTAAGGATCTCGCATATCAACCATCTCTTTGATCAACGAAAGGGTATCCTCAAAATTCTTGCTGAGTTTGTGCAATGCCGCTTTCTCTTTAAGACTCTTGAGTGCTGTGCCAAAGATCATGTGGACAATACTTGCAGTTATGCGAAAAATTGTGAGATCCTCGCTTTCAACAGTGCCATCTATGAGAAAAATGATGTCTGTCTTGCCCTCACGCGACCTTTCTGAGGCTATCACCCATGTGTATTTGTCTATGTTCCCCTTTATGACACCGGAATCATTGAGATCGAGGAAGTTTATGACCTGATAACGGGAAGGCAATTTTCCAACTGAGGTGCCGTGAGATTCAAACTCCGTTTTGAATTTAACGCTGATGTAAGTGAAACCGAAGCTTTGATGTAACACATGAGCTATTAGCTGAGAGAGTTTATCCATAGAAAGTTTCATATTCCAGATGGGGGATACCATCATCAGGAAATTCAGAAAGGATTCGACGGTTTTTTGATTTATGACTTTGTTGTGGAGCATTTTCAGGCTGACTATTAAACGGATCAGGTTCCTGATGAGCAGCTTTTCGTAATTGGAAAGTGGTTTCTTTCGACTCATTACAAGTATCCCGACCCTTTTGTTGTGTTCGATATACTCTTCATGTTTCCAGATCATTTTGAGCTTTTGGGAATTGGATGCTAAGCGCTCGGAGAGGCAATCCAGCAGCATGGTCAAAGAGTTGGCGCCTTTCATGCACTTTTTCAGGGTTGAGCTGGATATCCCGTGGGAGAACAAAACCTCCGTGGAACCCGTGGAAAAATATCCCTCAGGAGATTGGACGATAAGCAGATACTTGAGTCTGGTTACTGAAATAAGCGTGTCCAGAAAATCCTGGACCTCAGGTATCCTGTTTTCACCCTTCAAGGTAATCATAGTGTGCTGTAACAAGTATTTTGATGTGTTTGTGTCCGTTCAGTTCAAGTTCGAGTAGCCCATCTTCCACGATGTTGTCGATGAAAATCTTCGATGTGATAAGGAACGATGGGTCAATCTGTCCGCTATTTATTAGCTCAACCCCTTGCTTAAAATCGGACGGCAGATATGTCCATGAACCCATGACGACTTTTTCCTGTTTGACAAACTCGACGAGGTTGAGCGGATGGCTTCTCTGATAGTGTATAGCCACAGCGATTACCTTCCCGTTCTTGCGCGCGAGGTTAAGTGCCACACCGAGAGAGCTTTTCGACGGCGCATAACTTGACATAAAGCCCGCAGAAACATGAGAGCCACCTGCGTCAAATGCAAAATCCGCACCGCCGCCGGTTTTTTCCATGAACAGATATACATCATCCTTGTTGAACGGATTGGACACGCTTACGGGCTGAGGCATCCTCTTTTTGATCAGCTCGCGCTTTTCTCGGTTGGATTCAAAAATATAGACATTTGATGTTTTGAGGAGCGCTATTTGGGCGATGAGCAGCCCGATTGTACCACCACCCACAACAGCAACATGTGATTTGGGCGTTATATTTGCCATATTCACAGCGTGCACGGCTACTGCGATAGGCTCGCCGAATGAGAGGATATGGGATGAGACATCATCTTTCATTACATATACATTTTCAAGAGGGACAACGACATACTCCGCCATACCGCCATCTGCATTAAACCCCATGTAAGCTTGATTGACGCAGAGATTTTGTCTGTTTGAACGGCAATAACTGCACTTACCGCAGTATAGCAGGGGGGAGACAGTTACCTTGTCGTTCAAATTCAGCCCCTTGACGCCTTTTCCGATTTCAACCACATATCCGCCAAATTCGTGTCCTATGATGATGGGAGCTTTCTTGTTGGTGAGTGGATGCGGCTTATCGGATGATATCAGGATTGGTCCAGCGATAAACTCATGCACATCTGAACCGCAAATGCCGGCCCATGTGACCTTAACTTTAACTGTTCCATCCTTAACATTGGGTTCGGGGACATCATCAACCCGAACATCACGCTTGCCATACCAACGAACAACTTTCATGATAAACCAGCTTTGTTTTGTGTCGGGAACGACTTACTCACTCCCTGGACATCCGCTCCTTTAGTTTGCTGATCCGCTCGATAGCCACAGCATCTTCGAGATACATCTTTGCAAGGTAATAGCTAACGAAATCCCCAAAATAAATCAGATAAAAGACCCGTTCGATAAGTGTTTCGCCCCTGGACTCAAGAAATTCAAATCCGAGGACGGATTCGTCTATTAGTTCGGATGTGTGCTTCATGCGAGCTTTGATTCTCGCATGATCGTCCTTATCTGTGATGAAGAGAGCCCACATCTCCTCGACAAGCTCGTCAGGATGTTTAATCCCTGCGATCTCGTTGTGGTTCATCTCAGGAATAGGCATGAAGTGTGCAAATGCCTTGGCGTTCTCGTTGATCTGGGCTTTCCAGCGCAATCCGACAGGACTAAGCCTCCTTGATGTGTAGATGAGCGGCAGCCGTTTGTAAAATCTGCCCGCCATTTCGAACGGCTCGGAATCTGGCTCTGCGAATGTGTCCCTGAGTTCGTAAAGGTAATTGGCAGTCCTTTTGAGTTCATCCAATTTGCCTTTTGCTGCTCCTGATAACTCAAAAACCTTGATGATTGGGACCAGAAGCCATCCAAGCGCTGCACGAGGGGGTAACCCCTGTGGAATTTTCACAAAGTGATTGCCGTTTTTCGATGTCAACGACTCCAGTTTGCCGTCAGAAGATATTGCAACGATAGCTGCGCCTCGTTTACGAGCAAATTCATAGCACGACAGTGTTTCCTCTGTGTTTCCAGAATAGCTCGACACAAAAACCAGACTATTCTCGCCGACATAGGCAGGAAGTTCGTAATCTCGCACTGATTCCATGGGCACTGGTATGTCCGAAAGAAAAAGCCGAGCAAGGTCACCGGATATGGCTGAGCCACCCATACCGGCAAACACGATGTTTTTCACGGATGAAAGGTCTACAGTAGGAACATCGAAACCAATTGCTTCCTCGATTTCTTCAGGCAACTTTTTAATGTAATCCAACATATCTGCCATATCGTTCCTCCTTGATAGTTATACCCTGTGTGTAGCACATGGGTATAAAGTTTGTGATGTTTCTATTCAAGACATAATGGTATATGCCGTTTACTTTGTGATGTCTGAGATAACCCGTAATTATCACTGTCTCAATCTCTTTGCATAACTGATTATCCCTGTATACATACCGCCCCGTCGCCATTAGGCAAGCTGCACGGTCATTCACAGGCGCAATAAGCCCTTTGTTTTTCAGGGAGATGTCATTGATAGATATGAATTTGAGCACGCAATATGGCCAAATCAGCTTCTTATTTTGGTGTCGAAATCGCTTGAGGTGTCCATTTCCTCAGCTTTCCCATTTGATAGTTTGCTGTCAGATGCCCAACAGAGTGGTTAAGTTTCGATCACAAACAAAACGGCAAATAGCCCCGAATTATTGACATGGAGGGTAAGGGTCGATATAATGTGGCTTGCTATGAAAAACTCACGCAAGAGAGGTGATGCGGGCTATATACTGAAAATTGTTCCGATTGGTCCCTCCGCACCAAAAGAGTTGAGGTTCTCGAAGTTTGGTTTTCTGGCTCTTCTGGTTGGGGTGTTTATTTTTGTTGCATCGGGTATTGTATCCACCGTGGCTTATATGAAATCCAACATTGATAAGCGGAGGCTAAGTTCGCTCGAACAGGAAAACCGGGAACTGAGGAATGCACTCGCACTTATCCAAACGAAGATTGACAGCCTTGGAATGATCGTGGACAGTCTTGCACGGGAAAATGTATCGCTCAAGGTAATGGCTGGCATAGTTGATTCTTCCGCCCTAATGGTTGTGGATGACAAGATATCGCTTGCTTCAGACCTCAGGGGTGTTGGTGGTAATGCGCCTGTGAAGGGGCACGAAGAAGTGGAAGGCGAGATAAACCGTTTGCTCAACCTTGCCAAGAAAGAACGAATCCTGATGGCACATGTGGCGGACACCATCAAGAGCAGGCAGAGATATTTTGACCATGTTCCGAGCATCCTACCCACATTTGGCACTTTCACATCCGGGTTCGGTTACAGACGCGATCCGTTCACCGGTAGGATCAAGATGCATGAAGGCCTCGATATTGCTGGTCCAATCGGAACGCCAGTCTATGCGACTGCCGACGGTGTTGTGGTTAAAGCAGAATGGCATCACGGATATGGCAAACTGGTTGAGATAGATCATGGATATGGCTATCACACAAGATACGGCCACCTAAGCCAGATCTATGTTCATGTCGGGCAGAAAGTCAGGAGAGGTCAGAAAATAGGAGCAATGGGGAATACAGGCCGCTCAACAGGCCCACATCTCCATTACGAAGTCAGGGTGGGCGGCGTACCACAAAATCCTATCAAATACATCCTGCCCGAAAAACAGATCGTGGACTAAAAATTGAACATGTGGAAAAGAATTCTATTTGTTTTGCCCCTTCTTGGGGCTTTTTTCAATCTGCAAGCCTATTATTTCGGCAAAAACAAAGTCCAATACAGAAGTTTTGATTGGAAGATCGTCAAAACAAAACATTTCAGGATATTTATCGTTCCGGAAGAAGAGCATCTCATACCGTTTGCTTCCTCCGTGCTCGAATCAACCTATTCGGAATACTCCAAGGTGCTCCACACGAGAAAGTTTGATGGGGAAATTCCAGTGCTGATCTACCCCTCTCCAAACTCGTTCAAACAGACTAATGTCACTCTTGATGTGATAGACGAATTCACAGGTGGATTCACCGAGATATTCAAAAACCGTGTAGTTGTGCCGTTCAACGGGTCATATCTTGATTTCAATCATGTGTTGAGGCATGAGCTCGTTCATGTATTTCAGTTTCACATCTTTTACAAAGGTGTGAAATCCTACCATATCCCGCCCTTCACGATGTCGATCCCGTTGTGGGTTATGGAGGGCATGGCCGAATACTTCTCATGGGGAGGCTGGAGCCCGGATGCAGAAATGTTTATGCGGGATCTTGTTTTAAACGATGAAGTTGTTCCCATAGAGGATCTTGAGTATTACGGGGGATGGCTTATTTACAAAGAGGGGCAGGCCATTTTCTGCTTTCTCCATGATGTTTATGGCCCTGAAAAAACGAGAGAGTTCATATACCAGCTGAAAATGAGCGGCAATGTGGACAAGGCTTTCAAAAAAGTGACGGGGAAAGATGCTGCTGAACTCAACGACGAATTTTCTGTCTATTTGAAGAAAAAGTTCTTCCCATCTGTTGAGAAATTTGAATTTCCCATCGAAGGGCGTCGCATCACTGATGGCGAAAATAGCGGCTTCCTGAATTTCGGAGTGCTCTCACCGGACGGTGGCAGGATTGCCTTGATATCCGACCAATCCGGATACACCGACATCTACATAGTGTCTGCGTTTGACGGTAGAATCGAGAAAAAACTGGTTGAGGGAGAAAAATCTCCGTCTTTCGAAAACCTCCATCTTGTGAGGCCCAGCCTTAGCTTCTCGAAGGATGGCCATCTACTTGTTTTCACGGCCAGTAGAGGCGGATACGATGCCATTTATGTTTTTGATATTGAAAAAGATAAGAAAATCTCTGAACTGAGGCCTGAACGACATACAGTTTGGGCTATTGACGGCGATGGAAGTGTGGAGAAAATCGGGAAGCTGCCGATAGAGTCTGTTTATGAGCCTGTGTTTTCACCGGATGGGAATAAAATTGCCTTTGTGGGAATCCAGTCGGCGCAATCTGACCTGTTTATGTATGACTTTGAGGAGGATAGGCTTTACAAATTGACGGACGACCCTTTTGATGAACGCACCCCTGTGTTCTCAAAAGATGGGAAAACGATTTACTTCCTGACAGATTTTCAGGGTATAGGTTGGGACGGCCACTTTGGAAGCTATGCAATTTACGCTTATTCGATTGGAAACAATGAATTGTATCGTTTATCCCCGTTCTTAGGCGACATAAATTCGCTCACACTTTTGAACGATTCCCTTCTCGGCTTCACGGCTGTGTTGAAATCTGCCAGAAATGTCTTTGCATTTGACATAAAGCACAAAACGACATTTCAGGTAACTGATTTCCCGAGCAACATAAGATTGATTTCGGCTGACAGCTCCTGCTCTGAGCTCGGTTTCTCTGCAATTGACAAAGGGAAATGGTCATATTTCGTGTTATCCAATCCACTTGATAGGCTGAAACCCGTGGATTTAGAAACTGTGCCTGAGCAATATGTCGTCCTCGACACGGTCGAGCATGCTACGAGCTCTTACAGGACCCGTTATTCCGTCGATTGGGTTCAGGGAATACTGGAATATGAGACATCCACGGGGCTCTCCGGCTGGATGACCGTGGGACTGTCTGACGAGCTTGGCAACCACAGGATGGCCATTTCCACGGACAGGTATTCAGGCAATACAAATCTTTATTTTCAGTATGCCAACCTCACGAAGCGTGCAGATTTCTATATCTCAGCGTTCCACTACTGGGATTGGGGGATACTTTCTTATTACGCTTTTTATAGGCAAAGGAATTTGGGTCTTTCCGCCGGTGTCACATACCCGTTCAGCAAGTTCTCAAGGCTTGATCTCGATGTAACATTCAGACATCCGACAGATTACATCTATGTTTACGATGAGAATTTGGGGGGATTTTACCTTTACGATGTGCGAGGATACAATTCGCTGGAGCTGACCGCATCTTATGTCCTCGATCGCGCACTTTACACATATTTTGGCCCGCTGTCAGGCGACAGAGGTGCAATTGAAATCCACACGGAAGCGCTGTCGCCTTATAAATTTTCTTATGCGCTCTTGGATTATCGCAAATATTCGCCAATTTCTCAGCGTTCTCTCCTTGCCACGAGGGTGATGGGCGGTCAGACGATGGGTGAATACGCACCTATGTTCTGGCTTGGAGGCCCATCCACTTTGAGGGGATACTACTTTTACGAATTTGGCGGCAGAAATTTCGTCCTGACCAATTTTGAATTGAGGGTCCCTTTCATTGACACCTTAAAGCTGTCTTTCCCGTTTCCGATACAGTTTGTGGGAATTCGGGGCGTCCTGTTCATGGACATCGGAGGGGTGAACATTGGCAGGAGTTTCCGTGCTTTCGAGCCAAATCAGTGGGGCGATCCTACTTTCAAGGACATAAAAGCCGACGCGGGTTACGGTTTCAGGATTTATCTTGCCCCTGGCCTCGCACTCAGATTTGATTTCGCCAAGAAATTCAACTTCACAGGCCTCACAGGGCCGACCATGTATTACATGTCGATAGATTGGGATTACTGACTCATCCTTTCCTTCTTGGATGATGTCCACTGGATAAGTTCATCGTAGCTCATCGTGTTGATGATCGATTGCGGTGTGCTCCAGCCCCTTCTTGCGGTGCCAACGCCTAATACCATCATCCAGAGCTGGCCAATGTTGTGGGCGTCCGTGCCGATCGAGAGTTTGACGCCCGCCTCATTCGCTTTCCTGACATTGATATCTCTAAGATCGAGCCTGTCGTAGTAAGCGTTTATTTCAAGTGCTGTGTCAGTTTCCGCAGCCTTCTCTATGATCTTGTCAATATCGACCTGATATCCTTCCCGCTGTGAAATGAGCCTGCCGGTAGGGTGGCCTATGACATGGACATAAGGATTTTCCATCGCCCTGAGGATTCTATCCGTAACATCCTCATCCTTGCGCCATGTGTGGACAGATGCGACCACAAAATCAAGCTGTTTGAGCACTTCATCAGGGTAATCAAGTCTGCCATCCGGAAGGATATCGACTTCGGTTCCAGCCAAAAGTCTGACGCCATCGAGCGATTTGTTAAGCTTACGGATGCGCTCGACCTTCTCTTTAAGCCTTTCTATCTCTAAACCATGTGCGTATTTTGCGCTCACGGAATGATCGCAAATGGCGATATACTCATAGCCAAGTTCGCGAGCTCTTTCCGCTATCTCCTCAAGAGTAGCTGTTCCATCCGAATAACGGGAATGGACATGTAGATCCCCTTTTATGTCATTAAGCTCAACGAGAAGGGGCAGTTTACCGGCAGCCGCAGCCTCAATCTCACCCCAGTCCTCACGGAGTTCGGGGGGAATCCACGGAAGTCCGATGGCTTTGTAAACCTCAGCCTCATCTTTGCCAGCTATCATCTCATCGCCTTTGAACACGCCGTATTCCGAAATTTTCAGGCCCATGGACTTGGCTATCGTTCTAAGATGCACATTGTGCTGTTTTGAACCTGTGAAATACTGCAAAGCGGCGCCGTAGCTCTCCTCTGGAACGACCCTGAGATCCACCTGATACCGATCATGGAATATCGCTGAACCTTTTGTATCGCCTGATGCGAGGACGCGGGTGACGCCCGGCAGGTGGACGAAATAGTCTATAATCTTTCGGCCATCGGTGCCTGTCGTCAGGATGTCGAGGTCTCCGACGGTCTCCTTCATCCTTCGGAATGAGCCACATGCGGATATGCGGTTGACTTCATCGAGTTTTTTCATGGCCTCGATAATCTCGTTAACCAGCGGGAAAGCAAGACCTATGGGTATCCTATCGCGCATTCTCTCATAAAGTTCCAGTCCTTTCTTGATGTTTTCGATTTTTTTAGGCCCCATGCCCGGCAATCTGGCGAGACTGCCGTCTTCCAGCACTCTTTTGAAGTCTTCAACTGTCCTAACTCCAAGCTTGTCGTATGCGAGTCTCAGCGTTCTCGGCCCAATTCCCTGCACATCTAACAATGTGAGAAGTTCCTGAGGCACCATGGACATAACTTCTTCATACTTATGCATGTGGCCGGTCTCAAGATATTCTGCTATCTTCTGTGCTATCCGCTCTCCTATCCCGGGAATGGCTTTGAGTGCCTTAACACCTCCCTTGCGGTAAACCTCCTCGATGTCTTCGGGATAATCCTCAAGCACCCGAGCAGCTTTCCTGTAAGCTATCACTTTAAATCTGTTCTCATCAAGGAATTCCAGAGCATCGGCCATGCGGTCAAACATCTCAGAAAGGACTTTGTTTTTGTTCATATCGTTTCACCTCTTGAGGGAAATGACATCAAAATTGCGTTTTGCCTGTAAATTTGAATTTCCTGACCTTCAAAGCAGGCACAACGATGCCATTCAACCCCCTCATACCATACCATGACACATGGGATATAGTTTCAGCCCTGTCCCCAACAGCTTCGACTTCGGAAAGTGATTCGAGCATCGACTGGGTGAACCTGAGATTTTTCAACCCCTTACTTATCTTCCCATTTTCTATCAGGAAAGTTCCGCCCCGTGTCATTCCTGTAAGCGTAAAGGTCATAATATCAACAACATTTACATAATGGAGCATGGTAACGAGTATGCCCCTTTCGGTTGAGCGAATCATTTCATCGATCGAAGCAGTGCCTTCCTTGACAACCATGTTTAACCCGGACGGCCATGATGAGAACGGAGAGGCTGCATTGCCGGTCGATTTCTTGTCTTCTTTTGCGGCGGTTCTGCGGTCATAGAAGAAGTTTTTGAGCACGCCGTTCTCTACAACGACGATTTTCTGTCGAGGCACACCTTCAAGGTCGAATATGTAAGGGAAACCGCGCCTGTCGAACGGATCATCTACTATGGTAATCTTCTCGTCGAACACTTTTTGGCCAAGTTTTCCTTTGAGGAAGCTTCTGCCCTCCTGAACAGCTTTAGATGAAAATCCCATGTAGTTTAGGAACATGAAGATATCTGAAGCCGCAAGTGGCTCGAAGATGACAGTGTAAACTCCCGGCTCAATCTCGGATGGATTTTCGGACAATTCGACCTTACGAGTCACCTTTTCGGCAAGCTCGACGGGGTCTATCAGGCGGACATCCATCGAAGACGCCTGTGCCCAGCCTGTGCCGCCTGCCTGACCAAAGCCTGTCACGCTTAGGTCGGCCTTTGTGCCGGCGGTGTAGAGCTTCAGCCCCGCACTGTTCGCAATCACAAGCTCCAGGTCACCCGTAGCAAACGCTCCATAAGCGTTAACTTTATCGGGATTAAGAATTTCAATGATTTTTCGTATCCCTTCAGCCCTCATGGAAGCAGGGTAATTGGCGGTTTCTTCGTAATAGGTTTTGATCGGTGGCTCAGGGATTTCCTCAGGTTCTTTAAGGTTAGGTAGATCAGGATCTTCAAGCATCTGTTGCGCCATCTTTTCGCTTTCCCTGACCACATTTATAAGTCCTTCCCTGTCTATGCGGTTGGTCTCAGCGACGCCTGCCTTTTTGCCAAACCTCGACCTCACGCTTACATTCACTGCCTCAATGGCCATGTTCTGATGTATCATTGAGTTGGCGTATCTTGTGAGATACGAGTTTTCAGTGTTGATAACGATCTCAATGCCATCGGACTCGTAAGCCCGAAGTATCTCGTCAACAATCTCAAATAACCCCTCTTTTCCTATCACTTCAAGCCTCCTGATTTGAATTTCTATTATAACCCTGTAAATTCGAGGTTTCAGCTGATGGGAAACATAGTCACTATGTAGCGGTGAGGAGGGGAGGTAGATTTGATTTTTGGTTTTTGTGAAGATAGAATTGTCAGGGAATTTTAAACCTGTGAGAAAAGATTATGAGCGAACAAACCAATACACTGAAGGTAAAGATAAGGACATTAACGCCTTTGTGGACCGGCGGCGTGGACGGCACGATGGACCGTGTCCACGAGACCGGCATCATCGGCTCACTCAGATGGTGGTATGAAGCCATTGTGAGAGGTTTAGGCGGAAGTGCGTGCGATCCAACATCGCATGCATGTGAACTTACAGGAGACCGATTAAAGCGCTATAACGCTGCCCGTAAGGCTGGTAAAAACTGGTGGGAAGCATTAGACGAAGCCGGTATCTGCGATGCATGTAAAGTGTTCGGAACTACGGGGTGGAAAAGAAGATTTCGGCTGGAGGTGAACCTCATAGAAGGCGAGTTTGATATCACCGAAGGCATGTTCCCCAGCGGGCGGATACATCCAGACAAGAGAAATCCTTACCGCGCAGGTGGGTGGCTTTTGCATGGTGGCTATCAGGGAACGCTGCAATTGGAGTTCATTGGCCCAAAGGATATATTGTGGTGTGAAATTTTGCCTGTGTTGCTTTTCATAGAACAATGGGGAGCGTTAGGCCCTAAAACATCGCTTGGATATGGTGTGTTTGAAATCCTCTCAATCAATGGGTTCCAGAGGCCTACCGATGGAAGCTGGCGCAAATTTTTAGAAGATAAGTATGTAATCCAAAGTTGCTCAAGTCCAGTTGTCCGATGGTGGTGGGGTAAGCAAACGCTACAACAAAAATTAGAGTATCAGGGTATCCTACCTGCTCTTACTAACATGTTTTTCTCTAAAGTGCGATTCTCACCCCAACAATCTGACCAAGAAGAGTGGTGGAAACAGTTTGATGAGATCAATTGGCTTGAAAAAGAGGAAATTCCTGAAGATAAAGCAACTTGGACAGGTAGAAAACAACAAAAGCCCAAAGGTCCTTATAAAATTTCTAATCCTTTACCCATTGCTCGTATAAAGCACTGGCTGGATCGTTATCAAACCTTTTCAATAGCACCCATTCTGCGCAACCGCTTACGATATGCCTCTCAATCTATATGTGATGGAAATGGAGAAAGTGAGTGGTGTAATTTTGTGTTTGGGACAGTTCGGGGCAAAAGTCCCGTATGTGGTTATTGCGGCACTCCGGTGCTACGAGACGGAAAAGGCCCAAATCGCTGGTGGTGCAGCGCCGGAAAGGTCTTACTGGATAATTCGATGGTTATTCAGGATGCAAAGCGTATCCAAAACAAAATCCGTGTCTCGTGGGCTTACCAAACAGGTGACAGAAACTGGGAGATACGTATATGGGGATGGTTACCAGAAAATCATTACCAAAATCAGCATAATAACCGGCGCCAAAATTTACTGCGAAAATTAAAAAACGTTTTGGGTATTAACGGCGATAATTCAGGCCAGTGGCACTTAGCCCAAAACGGTCAACTCTGGCAGGACATAAAACTTTCTAATCTTGAGGTTTGCTGGTTTGAGAAAAACTCAAATGAAAGTGCAGAAGCTTATTTGAAGGCACTACTGCAATGCAATTGTGAGGGAGGAGAACATGAAGCAGACTCCTGACCTTGATGAACTTGTTCACCATTTGAAACAAGCTCTTGATGACCGACTGGATGCGGTAGTGCTCTTCGGCTCCCGCGCACGAGGCGATGCCCGCACCGATAGCGACTGGGATCTCCTGATAGTGGTGCATGGTTTACCCCTTAGCCCGTTAAAACGCCAAAAATTGTGGTTAATGGTTGCACCTGAACCGTGGCGTCTTCTGGCTGATCCGCTCCTGCGCACCCCTGAGGAATGGTATGACCGTCCTTCGTCTTTAGCCCTGGATATTGCTTTAG